>JAFGFE010000046.1 GCA_016931225.1 Candidatus Zymogenaceae bacterium | reverse complement strand
GGTGGAGCTGTTGGACACGGAGCTTGCCCTGACGCAGGCGAAGCTCAATTACATCAACGCGCTTTTCAACTTCGAAGAGGCCCACGCACGGCTCCTCTCCATACTCGGAACCGACACGATGGAGATGGAGACAGAATAGAAAACGGGATGGAGCACGGAGGACGAATGACGGAGAGCGGATTGTTGAATTGAGATATAACGGAATGAAACGATGACCTTTCCAAAGGACACACCGAACGCATCCCTGGACCTGGAGCGGGACATGGAGCGATACGGCGAGACCGAGCGGCGCATCCTCATGGCGTCGGTGAAGATCTTTTCCGAGAAGGGATTCGACGGGTCCCGCACCGACGAGATAGCGAAGCTCGCCGGGGTCAACAAGGCGATGATCCATTACTATTTCGAGTCGAAAGAGCGCCTGTATGTGACCCTTATATCCTTAGTATTCAAGCGTCTCTCCCTCATCCTGCGGGAGTATTTCGAGGATATCTCCCCGGAGACGGTCGAGGAGGACATCTCGCATTTCGTCGACAGGTACTTCGAATTCCTCCGGGCGAACACGAAGTTTTTCAAGATGCTCCTGTGGGAGCTGGCCAGGGGGGGGGAGCAGATAGGCAAGGTGATGAAGGAGATTATCGGGGAGCAGTTCGTCGCGTTGCAGTCACAGCTTAAAGAAGCGATGCAGAAAGGATACATCCGCACCCTCGACCCCCGGCACATGATGTTGAGCATCATTGCGACGGTGCTCTTCTATTTCATCTCCCGCCCGATTATCACACACCTGTGGGGAGAGGATCCCCTCAGCGATGAGAATATCGCCCTCAGAAAGCGGGAGGTGAAAAAAATCATACTCCGGGGGATTCTCCCGGATGGGACGGACCCGCAATAGAAAACAGGACACGAAACCACATACATGAGGAAATCGTTATGGCGGATAAGAAGAAGATTGTCATCCCCATCGTGCTTTTGGCCGCGGCCGTCGGCGTGACGATCGTTGTATTGGTCGGAAATCACGATGACGACGGCGCCGTCAGGGCTTCCGGGACCATCGAGGCCACCGAGGTGGACATCAGCTCGAGGCTTTCCGGGGTGATTGTCGATATCCCCGTGGATGAGGGCGACCGGGTGGCGGAAGGTGATCTGCTTGCAACCATCAGGGCGGCGGAGCTGGAGGCGAGCCGCATCGGCGCCCAGGCCCTTTTTGACGAGGCGGAAACGAATCTTTCCCGCATCCGGAATCTCTACGCCGCCGGGGGGGTGTCCCGGATGGACCTCGATTCCGCCGAGTCGGCCTACCTCCAGGCGAAGTCTGCCCTTTCGACCATCGACGCCTCCCTGGTCGACAGCACGCTGTACGCACCCATCGACGGTGTGGTGCTGACGAAGAACATGGAAGAGGGCGAGACAGCCTTCCCCGGCGTGGCTCTGGTGACCATCGCCGACCTGACCCGGGTCTGGATAGACATCTACGTCCCCGAGCCGATGATGGGGCGCGTTTCCCTGGGGGACGAGGCACGTATTACCGTGGACTCCCACCCCGGAAGACACTTCCCCGGCGTGGTGACGAACATCGCGGACGAGCCGGAGTTCACCCCGAAGAATATCCAGACCGAGGACGAGCGCACGAAGCTGGTGTTCGCCGTGACCATCGAGCTTGACAATCCGGACCTGGCGCTGAAGCCGGGGATGCCCGCCGACGCCGAAATCATCCTTTCGGACATATAAAAAAACGGGATTCGATTCGGAACCTTTGATGATGACAGAATACGCCATTAAAACCAAAGGACTTTCCAGGACCTTCGGCGGGGTCAGGGCCGTTGACGGCCTGGACCTCGGGGTCAGGTACGGGGAGATATTCGGCTTGATCGGCCCGGACGGCGCGGGAAAGACCACCACGATGCGGATGCTCGCGGGAGTGATGGCGGTGGATGGCGGCGACGCACAGGTATTGGGGCACGACGTGGTCAATGAGCCCGAATCGGTCAAGACCGATATCGCCTATATGTCCCAACGCTTCGGCCTCTATGAGGATTTGACGGTCCGGGAGAACATCGACTTCTACGCCGAGTTGTATCTCGTCGACGCGGCGGAGAAAAAAGAGCGGTTCGATCGGCTGATGGAGTTCTCCCGGCTTTCGCCCTTTACCGGGAGACTTGCGGGGAACCTCTCCGGCGGGATGAAGCAGAAGCTGGGCCTGGCCTGCGCCCTCATCCATACCCCGAAGCTGCTTCTCTTGGACGAGCCGACAAACGGCGTGGACCCGGTCTCCCGTAGGGAATTCTGGAAGATACTCTACGAGCTGCTCAGGGAGGGGGTGACGATTTTCGTCTCCACCCCGTACATGGACGAGGCGGATCGATGCCATCGGGTGGGGGTTATGGATAAGGGGAGGCTCCTGATAGCCGACACGCCCATGGGCATTCGGGAGAGAATCAGGATCTCGGTCATCGAGATATTCTGCGACGAGGGCAGGCGCGCGCAAAAGGCCCTCGAAAGGGTCCGGGGGGTGAAGGGGGTGGTCTTTTTCGGAGACAAGCTCCACGTATCAGTGGGTGAGGGGGTGGACGAAGGTACGATGCGGGGGACGCTCGAAGAACACGGCATCGCCTTTCGAAGCGTCCGGTCGATCATCCCGTCCCTTGAAGACATTTTTTTCGAGTTGTCATAGGATATCATAGGCGGCGATGATTTCTTTCCGACGTATACGAGCGGTGGCACGAAAGGAGGGGCTTCAGATCCTCAGGGATACACGGAGCCTGCTGTTGGCCCTGGGGATCCCGATGCTGATGCTCTTTCTGTTCGGATGGGCGCTGAAGCTGGACGTCAGCGATGTGACGACCATTGTGTTCGACCAGGATAGAAGCGCGATGAGCCGGGCGTTTATCGAGCGGTTCGACGCCGTGGAGTACTTCAACATCACGGATTTTGTCGATACCTACGATGAGGTGGAGAGGAGCCTCGACCGGGGGGACGCCCGGGCGGCCGTCGTCATTCCCGAGGGGTTCAGTGAAGACATCAAGGCGGGGCGGGACGTCCAGATCCAACTCATCGCCGACGGCACCGACGCGCTCACCGCCCAGGTCTTCATTGGATACGCGTCTGTCATCGTCTCCGATTTCTCCCGGGGAATCGTGACCGAATCCGTCTCCCGCTCGGGCATTGTGGATACTAATCTGCCGGTGAACGTCTCGGTACGGGTCTGGTATAACCCGGAGCTGGAGAGCAAGAACTTCATCATCCCGGGGCTGATCGCCGTGATCATGATGGTCATCGCGGGGCTTCTGACCTCCCTGACCGTGGCCCGGGAGTGGGAACGGGGCACGATGGAGCAGCTTATCTCCACGCCCATTACGGCGCCGGAGCTGGTCATCGGAAAGCTCATCTCCTACGTCGAGCTGGGGTTCATCGATTTCGTGCTGTCGGTGTTTGTGGGGACCCTCATTTTCGGGGTGCCGCTGAAGGGGAGCGTCATCCTGCTTCTGGTGCTGTCGGTGATATTCATGATCGGGGCCATGTCTCTGGGCATGTTCATCTCGATTATGACAAAACGGCAGGTCATGGCGAGCCAGATGGCGATCCTGGCGACCTTCCTCCCCTCGTTTCTCCTCTCGGGCTTCGTTTTTCCCATCGCCACCATGCCGCTCGTGTTGCAGGGTATCACGTTTTTGGTGTCGGCCCGATACTTCGTGACCATCCTCAAGGGGATATTCCTCAAGGGGGTGGGGCTTGAGGTGCTGTGGATGGAGGGACTGTTGTTGTGCGTGTTCACAGCGCTGATGCTGGTTCTGTCCATGGCCCGCTTCAAAAAGGAACTGACATGAACTCTTTCTTCGAGCGGATCAAATACATCCTCAGAAAGGAGTTCATCCAGATCTTCCGGGACAGGAGGATGCGGGCGATCATCTTCATACCGCCCATCATCCAGCTCGTTGTGTTCGGATACGCCGCCAATACAGACGTCCGTCATGTCTCCACGGCGGTGTACGACGGGGACAAAACCCATGTCAGCCGGGAGTTCGTCGAGCGGTTCGATGCCACCGACTATTTCGATGTCGCCTGCTATCTGACGTCGCCGGACGAGGCGGACGCCCTGATGGATTCGGGGAAGGTGAGCTGCGTGATTTTCATTGAGAGCGGGTTCGCGCAACACATCGCCTCCGGAGACACCTCTGAGGTGCTCATCGTCATCGACGGCACCGATTCCAGCATCGCGTCGGTGGTGCTCGGGTATGTCAATCGCATCGTGGCGGACTATTCCACCTCCATTCTGATACGGAATGTTGAGAGATACCGGGGCGTGCTCGATGAGGATACGCCACCGATTATCTATTCGAACCTGGAGATGACCGAACGGGTTTGGTACAACGAGGAACTCAAAAGCAGGAACTTCTTCATCCCGGGCATCCTGGGATTGTTGCTCTCCCTAATCGGGGTGATGCTCACCTCAATGGCCATCGTCAAGGAGCGGGAGATCGGCACCATGGAGCAACTCATCGTCACGCCGATTCGATCCATCGAGCTGATCATCGGAAAGCTGCTGCCGTTTGTCCTCATCGGATATATTGATGTGGTTCTGATCACCGCCATAGCCGTCCTCTGGTTCCAGGTGCCGTTTGACGGGAGCTTTTTGTTTCTCTTCTTCGCCACGGCGTTCTTTCTGTTACCGACCCTGGGTGTGGGGCTGTTCATCTCCACAATCTCCCGGACCCAGCAGGAGGCGATGATGAGTACATTTCTCTATTTCAACCCGGCGTTATTGCTCTCCGGGTTCGTCTTCCCCATCGAGTCGATGCCGGGGATGATCCGGGCGCTCACGGTCATCAATCCGGTCCGATACATGATGTCGGTGCTCCGGGGGGTGTTCCTGAAAGGGACAGGAATGGCCGAGCTGTGGCCGGATCTTGCGGCGTTGTTTCTCCTAGGAGTGCTGACGGTGGGCCTCAGCTCCATTCGCTTCACCAAGCGCGCCAAGTAGGAGGCGGTAATGGAATACGCGGCGGTGGTGAAAAACCTGACCCGGACCTTCGGCGATTTTACGGCCGTGGATCGGGTAAGCTTTCGGGTTCAAACCGGGGAGATCTTCGGATTTCTGGGTCCCAACGGCGCCGGCAAGTCCACCACCATCAGAATGCTCAACGGCATTCTCATGCCCACCTCCGGCGACGCCCGGATCCTCGGGTTTGATGTCTACACCCAGGTGGAGGAGATCAAGGCGAACATCGGGTATATGTCCCAGAGGTTTTCCCTCTATGACGACCTGACGGTGATGGAGAACATCGAGTTCTACGGCGGCATTTATCGGGTGCCCAAGGAGATTCGAAAAAAGCGATACCGCTGGGCGCTTCAGATGGCGGGACTGAGTGATAAAAAGGATTCCCTGACAGGAACCCTGCCGATTGGCTGGAAGCAGCGGCTGGCCCTGGGGTGCGCGGTGCTCCACGAGCCGAGGCTGTTGTTCCTGGACGAGCCGACCAGCGGGGTGGACCCGGCCTCCCGACGGGACTTCTGGGAGCTAATCGGCTCCATGGCGGAGAACGGGACGACGGTCTTCGTCACCACCCACTACATGGACGAGGCGGAGCACTGCGATCGGCTGGGGCTGATCTACAAGGGGAGGCTCATCACCATCGGCACGCCGGAGGAGCTGAAGAAGAGCTCCATGCCCGGCACGGTCCTGGAGGTGAGAAGCGATCGGGTGCTGGAGGTCATGGAGACGGTGGAGGGGATTCCCGGGGTGCTGGAGGCGGCGGTATTCGGCAGGAACATGCACGTGGTGGTGGACGACCCCGTGCGGGTGACTTCCTCCATCAAAAAGGTCTGCGCCGATCGGGACATCGATATAACGGGCATCGAGGCCATCGATCCGTCCCTGGAGGATGTCTTTGTCTCCCTCATCTATAAGGAAGACATGACAAACGGCGTGGAGGACTGACGGCGCCGTTTTTTCATCATATCCGGCAGCGTCTCTTCCCGCGATTGTTTTTTATGTCACCGGTTTTTGTTTCAACGACCGGGACGTCCCGTATCTTCATTTCCTTCAAGTGGTGCCCCCACTCGTATCGACACCGAGATGCGTGTGGAAACACTCCGGCGCCTCGCACGGATCCGGGAGGGCGTCGGTGATCGTGGAGATATCCACGGTGTTGAGGGTGTGCCAGAAGAGGTATCGTTTGTTTCGGTCTTTGTGGGCCCGATCCAAAAGGGCCGCCATCGTCTTTCCGGTATAGGTCACATCGAGGGTGATGCCCTCGAGTCTCTCGAGAAGTTCGATGGCCTGGAGACACTCCGGCGTGGACTCGGCATAAGCGGGCCCCATGTAGTCCAGCATCTCGATATCCGAGGAACGAACCCGCCCGACAGCGGGGTCCGCGCCCAACCGCTTCATGAAGCGTCTGGTGCGGTTTATCTCCCAGGCGATGATCGGCCGGTTGACGAAGGATTTCTCGATGACCCGGACCCCCACGATCCTTCCGATATCCGGGAAAATCAGCGATCCCAGGATCAGACCCGCCGCGGTGCCGCCGGTTCCCACGGTTACGAAGATCTCATCAAAAGCGGGGGCTTCCTTCCCGTCGATTTGGCGCTTCAGCTCCAGGGACGCGTCCACATATGAGAGGACGGAGATCGGCTTCGATCCCACAAGCGGTATCAGATACGGCTTTTTCCCGGACGCAAGCTTCTTCAGGTAGAACCACAAGAGCTTCAACACCTGGGAGGCGTCTGACGCGGCCAGGTGCTGATCGACGCCCAGGGACGTGGAGATGAGAAAATTCCTTCGGACGTAGGCATGGTAGGGCTGGGTGCCGTACACCGCGGTGATGTCGGTGTATCCCTCATGTGCGCCGAAGATGACCGACGAGACCACCTGGTTTGATCCCAGAGCGCCCCATGAGATGAGCGACTCTCTCCCCTTCTCCTTGGCGTCGGGGATGATGAATTCCATCATCCGGCACTTGTTGCCGCCGTAGATACAGGACGCGGCATCATCGCGCTTGATCCAGATCTCCGCGCCCACATAGTCACTCAGTTTCTCCAGCCGTTCCACCCGGCTCGGATACTCGCCGAGTGACGTAAAGGGAATTCGCCCTTTCAGAGCGGGGAAGTGTGAAAAGATCCAAGGCCGCTCGCTCATGATGTATACTCCTCTGTCTCTCTCAGGAATTCGGACGCCTGTTTTTTAGCTTCCATCTCCAGCGGATTATTGTCGTATCCTCGGGTAACGGTGAAGAAGAGATATTTCACCGCCATCCTGATTACTCCCAGGCGGCGCCACTGCAGTACGTGGTAGCACTCCTCGGCCACGACCCGGGGGCTGCCCAGGACGAACTCCGCCCCCCTTCGGACATTGACGGTCTCGCCGAACACGATGGCGACGTAGGGGAAGGGGACGACATGGGGAAGGATGCCCCCCCGTCGGAACGTGACGGAGGAAAAATCCTCGCCGAAGTAGCATCCGATCTTCTCCAACAATTCCGGGAAGGAGTCGGCGGTGATATCCTCTCCCCACACCCATTCGATAAACCGCTTGTATACCATAGAGATCGTCTTCATGTTTCGCAATCGCCGTCGGGTGCTTAGTCCACAATCACCGGCTCCTCGGGGAAATCGGTGAGCTTTTCGGGACCGTCGGGGCCGATGACGTAGGTGTTCTCAAGGCCCACGACGCCGTGATCTTCGAGGAAGAATTTCGGCTCCAGAGCGACGATCTGTCCCTCCCGGAAGGTATCGTTCGTTCCCTCGATGATCACCGGCAGCTCGTCAACCTCCAGCCCCACGCCGTGTCCCACAAAGCTCACCCCCCTCCCGGGAGGTCCCATGAAGCGCATCCCCAGGCCGGAGGCATCCGCCGCGTGCCGTGCGGCTTCGGCGCCGGCGGAAACCGATCCTCCCGGGTGCATGTAAGGGAGTACCGCCTCCTGGGCGGAGACGGCCGCATCCAGCGCCCGGGAGGCGCCGTTGGGGAACGCCCCTTTGCAATACATCCGGGCGGCGTCGGAGATGTATCCCCCCACATTACTGACCATATCCACCATCACCGGCTCGTGTATGCCGATCACCCTGGTTCCGCCCCCCTGGGGGAAGGAGGGATAGAGCCCCGCCCCCGCCACCGGGCCGTCCAGGTAGTTTGGATTATCCCCGGATGCGCCGGACGACACCACGCCGTAAAACAGCTCCTGGTTGAATCCCCTCATGCGGATGAGGCCCTGGTGTCCCAGCTCCCGGTAGCGGGCCTCGATCCTGAGCATGATGTCTATCTCCCGAATGTCGGGGGTGAAAAATTTGAACGCCTCGGCGAACACCCGGCGCTGCATGGCGGCGGCGCGGGCGGTCAGCTCAATTTCAAAGGGGGACTTGACCGATCGGACGTCGCGAATGAGGGGAGATGCGTCGCTGATGTCGGCGTTCGGAAACATCTTTTTCACCGAGAGGTATTGTTTCGCCGGCAGGACGTCCATCTCAAGGCCGATGTGCGTGTCATCGCCGATGCCCATATCGGAGAGGATTCGGGGGAGGCTTCTCATGCCGTCCATCTCACGAATGTTGGGGAGGGTCGATTCGTCCTTCGCCCTCTGAATGTCTCTGATGACAAAGAGGGTGCTCTCGGAGGGACTTTCCACCGTCAGGACGAAGACGCCCTTCTGGATGGTACCGGTGAAATAGAAGAGGTCGGTGTTCTGAAAGATGAGAACGACGTCGATGTCTCGATCCCGGGCCTTTTTTGCGAGATGCTCCGCGCGGGCCGTCAGCTCGACCCGTGGGGTGATGAATGGGGAGGATGTGTTCATGAGCGTTTTGTAGGAGCGGATGAGATGAATTCGAGAAAGCGCTTTCTCTCTTCCGAGGTGAATTTTTGAATCTCCCCCGGCGCCAACCCTTCGAGCTGGATGGGGCCGATGGAGACGCGCCTGAGCTTGAGTACCCGTTTGTTGAAGACGGAAAACATCTTCTTTATCTGCCGGTTTCTCCCCTCTCTGATGGTGACCTCGTACCAGCTGTTGCCGGGGCGCTTTTCGAGGAGCCGAATTTTCGCGGGCAGTGTCTTTTTTCTGTCTATCGTCACGCCGCCGGCGAAGCGTTCGATTTCCCGGGGCGTCAGCGAGCCGCTGATCTTCACCTGGTAGGTCTTGGGCAGTTTCGACGAGGGATGCATCAGGGCGTTCGCGGTGTCCCCGTCGTTGGTGAGGATCATCAACCCGTCCGCGTCGTAGTCAAGACGGCCGGCGGGAAAGACCCGGACCGACAAATCGGAGGTGTACTCATCGATGGAGGGCCGTCCCTCGGGATCGGACATGGTTGATACGACCCCCTTCGGTTTGTAGAAGCGGTAGTAGTGCTTCTTTTTTAACGCGAGGACCTGCTCGCCGTCCACGTGCACGACGTCGGCTGCGGGGTCTATGATCATCCCCGGCTCGGTGGCGACCTCGCCGTTGATCAAGACCCTCCCCTGGGAGATCAGCTCTTCCGCCCCCCGCACCGACGTGAGCCCGGAGCGGGAAATAAATTTATTCAGTCTGAGTGTCTTCATCGCCGAATAGCAGGCTTGTTTGTTGTTCGATTTCACCTTCGTCGAAAAGCTCGTTCATCTCCTTGAGGTTCGGTAGGGATGAAAGGTCTTTCAGGCCGAAGGTCTCCAGAAATTCCTTGGTCGTGCCGTATATGAGGGGCTTGCCGGGGAGGTCCTGCTTGCCCATAATTTTCAAAAGCTTTCGATCCAAAAGCAGCTTGAGCACGCCGCCGGAGTCCACCCCCCTGAGGCGCTCGATGTCCTGGCGGGTGACCGGCTGGCGGTAGGCGACGATGGCCAGGGTCTCCATGGCGGCACGGGACAGCCGCTTCGGCCTGATCTCCAGAAGCGCTCTGACGTACTGGGAAAATTCCGAACGGGTGCGAAACTGGTATCCGCCGGCCACCTGGGCGATGTATATGCCGCCGCTGTTTTTTTCGTGGATGTCGGACAGATCCTTCAGGGCTTCACGGACGTCCTTCGGTTTCGCCGCCGGGAGGATTTTTTTGATATCGTCCTCCCTGATCGGTTTCTCCGACGCAAAGATAAGGGCCTCTATGACGCCCATTAATCGTTCCTTTTCCACCGAAACGCTCCTACGAGTCCTCTCTCCAGTATATTCGGATCACACCGAATGTGTCGGCCTGATAGATACGCACACGCATGTTGCGTATCAGCTCCAAAAGCGCCAGGAAGGTCAGCACCACCATGCCGCGGTCCGCCCCCCTGGGGAACAGGTCGTGAAAGACCACCTCCCGCTTCGCCGCGATAATGCGCTCCATATCATCGATGTGCTCCTGGAGGGACATCTCATCGACGATGATTTCGTGAAGCGAATCCTTCGGCGCCTCCATGAGTATCTTTCTGAAGGCCATGACCAGCTCGTATATCGAGAGGTCCTCCAGGACTTCCTCTCCTGAATCACGCTCCGCCTCGGCGCCCCGTAAGAAAACGTCCCGCATCAGGATGTCGAAGGTGCTGAGGGTCTGGGCTGCGTCCTTGAAACGCTGATATTCCAACAGACGCATGGCCAGCTCCATCCGGGGATCATCCCCCTCGTCCCCTTCGCCGTCTTCCGGCTCCGGAACGGGAAGCAGCATTCTGGATTTGATGTGCGCCAGGGTCGCCGCCATGACCAGGTATTCTCCGGCGATGTCAAGATTCAGCACCCGCATCAGCTCTAGGTGTTCCATGTACTGCTCGGTAATCCGGGCGATGGGGATATCGAAGATGTCGTACTCGTTTTTTTTGACCAGGTACAGAAGCAGGTCGAGGGGACCCTCGAAGATATCGAGCTTGACGGTGTATCGGTCTATGCCGAAGGGATGTTCCGAGTTTCTATCCATCGTTACCCGGTGGTAAACAGGGCGCCCAGCACGGTCATCAGGTCTCCTCCCAACAGAAAGAGGGATACCATATTAATTCCAAGGCCGAGCATACCCCGAAAGATGCCGATGGGATCTAAAAAAAGAATCCCGATTACGATAAAAATGCCGAAGGGCTCTATTTTAGCGTATGATCGGGCGGCGTCGTCCGGCAAGAGCCCCGTGACGATGCGCCCTCCGTCCAGGGGAGGTACCGGAATCAGGTTGAACAGCGCCAGCACCACGGAAAGAAGCACCAGGTAGAACAGGATATGGAGCGCCGTTGCGATCATCGAGGCGCCCAGGCCGTATGAAGCCGAGGAATCCACCAGGGGAAGAAAGAGGTTCGGGTCTATGAGGTAGACGAATCTCAGCACGATCGCCGCGACGAGGGCCAAGAGCAGGTTCGTCAGGGGGCCGGCCGCCGCCACCAGCACCATCCCGCGCTTGGGATTTTTGAGGCGGTGGAAATTGACCGGCACCGGCCTGGCGTAGCCGAAGACAAAGCCCGCGTGTAACAACACCAGTGCCAGGGGAATGATGATGGTCCCCACCGGATCGATATGCGGAATCGGATTGAGGGTGAGTCTCCCCATATCCCTGGCGGTGGTGTCTCCCAGCTTCAGGGCCGCGTACCCGTGGGCCACTTCGTGAAGAATCACCGCCAGCATGATGGGGATGATCCACAGCATGGCTTCTCGTATGAGTATCAGGGTCTGCAGGGCGTACCTCCGGCGAATAGACGTTTTTGAGAGAGTGTGAAACGGCAAAAAAGGGCGCGACCCTCAACCGGTGTCCGACGCCCTCCATCGAAGGATCGATGTGTAAACGTACCGTAATTGGTCATTATAACCACATCATTCGGGCATAAGTCAAGGGGAAACTATTCGGTGCGTGTGTGGCGCTTCCTCGAGATAGGTGTCCCGGATGTATTTCAACTCCGATTCCCGGTCGTGTACCTGGCCGTCAAGCCGTTTCATCAGCAGGTCCTCAAGCATCTCCCCTATTTTGCTTCCCGGCTCAAAGCCCATCCCCAAGAGGTCTTTTCCCCCCAGCCGGATGGTCACCATGCGAAGCCGGGAGATGAAGGAGGAGAGATGTTGCTTGGTGTCCTTTTTCGTGGTGACGGCCATCATGAACAGGAGCGCCTCGAGGCGCAGATGGATGAGCTTGGAGTATATCTCGCTGGGCTTCGGCGATTTCATGGAGGCGAGGGTATAGAGTGATTCCTTGACCTCGTTCAGCTCATGTATGATGGCCGTGTGCTCCCGCCCGGGCACCTCCAGCCGGACCAGGATTTCGTGTCGCGCCTTGTTTGAGAGTTGATAGATCAGGGCGTAGAGGTACAGGCGGCGAATCCGGTAGCGCTCCTCCAGGAACAAAAGATCGTACCATGATACCACATCGTCGATGTTTTGAAAGAGCTTCTCCATCTCCTTGTCGGCGTGAAGGGAAGGGTGAATGACGGCGAGCAGCCCGAAGAAATCGAGTCTCTGGATGATGCGGAATGGATACTCCTCCTCGAAAATCAGCATCAGCTCCGAATACAGCCGCTTTCCCGCCAGGCGATCGAATACGTCGATCTTGACCGCGTTCTTGATGAGCTTTACGGTCTGCTTTCCGATCTGAAAGTTAAAGCGCTGCTCGAAGCGGACGGCCCGGAAGATGCGGGTCGGGTCTTCAACGAAGGAGAGGTTCTGGATGACCCGGATGACCTTGTCCTTCAGGTCCCTGATGGCCCCGAAGAAATCGATGAGGGTGCCGAATCCCCTTGGTGTGATCTTAATCGCCAGGGTATTGATGGTGAAATCCCTGCGGTAGAGATCGAGTTTGAGGGTCGATCCCTCTATGATGGGCAGCGCACCCGGGTACTCGTAGTATTCGGTGCGGGCGGTGGCCACGTCCACCTTGAACCCGTCCGGGTAGATGACGACCGCGGTGCCGAATTTCTTGTGCACCCGGACCTTGACGTCGTATATTTTTTCCAGGTGCCGGGCGAAGGCGATGCCGTCTCCCTCGACGACGACGTCCACGTCGAAATTATCCCGGCGGAGCCACAGGTCCCGGACGAACCCCCCCACGGCATATGCGTTGAATCCGAGCTCGTCGGCGGCGGCGCCCATGTCCCGGAGAATCGTCATAATGCGGCGACTCAGGCGTTCCTCCATCAGCTTTACAACAGACTTGGTGCGGGTAAACGCGTTTCCGGTAATGAAGGCGTCCTCCGGCCCGTCGTCGACGGTATCTCTCGGGGCGGCGCCGTAGTACAGGGCCCGCAGGAGATCCGTCCTGGTGATGGCCCCCATCAGGACACCGTTCTCCACCACCGGCAGAAACCGCTGGTTCCTATCGATGATCATCCGCTGTACGTTCCGGAGCGTGGCATCGGGCGTTACCGTTCCCACATCGGTGTTCATGAACTCCCGCACCAATTGTGCGTCCATCTTGTGAAACACCCCCCGCTCGACGATCTGGCGGGAGATGGTGCCGATGAGTTTGTTTTTCTCATCGACGACGGCCAGCACGTTCACATTGTAGCGGGAGAGGATATCGCCCGCTTCCTTGAGGGTGACATCCTCCTCGACGGACTTGACCGGGAACGACATGATGTCCTGGGCGGAGCGGATCGGCCTGATGACCTCGTCGAGCACGTCCATCAGCTTTTCCTGGGCCTCGAACAGGGTCATGCCCGTAATGCTTGCCGACGCGGCGGTGGCGTGCCCGCCGCCTCCGAAGGCCAGGGCGACTTCGCCGGCGTCCACCTCGTCGATGCGACTCCTGGCCACCAGGTAGGTCCGGTCCCCCAGAAGCGCCAGGACGAAGAGGGCGTCCAGGTTTTCCATGTCGATGATTTTGTGAACCAGCACCGCAACGTCGCCCACGTAGGTCTCGTTGGTGACGGTGATGACCGTCACGTCGATGCCGTTGACGTTGTGAATCTCGCGGTTCTGGATCATCTCCCCCAAAAGCTCCACCTGTTCCACGGTCAGCTCTTTGGTCAGCATATCCGAGACGACGTTGAGATTCGCCCCCGCCTCCAGGAGGTAGGCCGCCGCCCGAAAGTCCCGGGTGGTGGTGGAGGCGAAGGTGAGGGAGCCGGTGTCTTCATAGATGCCCAGCATCATGATGGTGGCTTCGTCCGGGGTGATGGAAATACCCTGTTCCTTGAATATCTCGGTGAAGATGGTGACGGTGGCCCCCACATCGGCGATATGCTCGATGTCGCCGCGAATATCCCCATCGGTGAGGGGGTGGTGGTCGTATACGTGGATTTCCAGGTTTTCTGTGCCCAGGAGCTTCTTGAACGGACCGATGCGGTTCGGATCCCTGATGTCTACGAGGATCAGCCGCGAGACCCGCCCGAAATCCACATCCTTGATTCTGGCGAAATCAAAGGCGTAAAAGGTGGACTGGACGAAGAAATCCCGAAGACCCCGTTCCTGGGAGCCGGAAAAGGCCACCATGGCGTCGGGGTAGAGTTTTTTCGCCGCCAACATCGACGCCATGGCGTCGAAATCGGCGTTGGTATGGGTGGTGATAACCTCCATCGATCCCTTTGGGGGTATGTCGTTACCTGAACCAGTGTTCTCTGATTTTTTCCAGCGTCCCGTCGGCCTCCATGTTTTCCAGCACCCGCTCAATCTCCGCCAGGAACGCTTCGTCACCCGGCTTGGGCATGGCCACACCATACGGGCTGATGAATACCGGTGTGTCGATGGTCTTGAGGTCTTCTTTTTTCAGTGGTTTTTCAGAAAGGCTGAAACGGGCGGATTCCCGGTCCGCGACCACCGCGTCCACATCCCCCCTGGCCAGGGCGAAGAGGGCGAGTTCCGTGGTGGAGAAATTTTCCACGAATATGCTTGGAATGCGGTGGACGTACGCCTCCTCAATACTGCCCGCCCGGACGGCCACGGTCTTGCCTAACAGCTCGGACATGGTGGAGGGGGACAGGTCGTCGTCCGGAACAATCAGGACGGATTCCGTGATGCCCCAGGGCGCCGAAATGAGGTAGGACTTGGTCCGCTCCTCATCCAGCATTATCATCGGCTCTATGTCGGAGCGGCTTGTTTCCAGTCCCGATTCGATACGCGCCTCGGTGAAGGATTTGAAAATCACCTCCCTGCCCATCCGGCTTCCGATCTCCTCCATCACGTCGATGAGATATCCGGTGGAGTTCCCCTTATCGTCGAGAAATTCATAGGGGGGGTGATTGATGCGATGGGTGACGACGATCGTGTTGCCTCGTCGCTCATCAAGATAATCGGGCACATCGATTTTACCGCCGGCCAAAAGGCGAGCCCGATCTTTGATTTTCGCCGCCTCGGACGCGGTTACGGAGCTTCCCGGGTCCGCGATGTCAAGGCCGCCGTTTTCAAATCCCATCGTGTATATGCCGCCGGAAAAGGTTCCGTGAATGATGTCCTCAATGAGCATCTTCACCGGCACGTCGTAGCGGTATATCACAGAGGACGATACGGTATTGGGGGCAAGGGACTCCATGTCATGATCGACGCCGATAGCGCAGACGTCCATCCGTTCGGCGCCGTAGATCGTCCCCACGGCCCCGGAGCCTGCGGCGGCGAACAGCACGTCGGCCCCGGAGCCCGCAATGCGAAGGCTCGCCGCTTTGATCTTCTCCTGGTCATAGAGACCCGTGGCGTCGCCCTGCTCTCCAACGTACTCCACCGCGACATCAACCGATGGATCGGCGTCCGCCACACCTGCGACGAATCCCCGCTCTGTCCGAAGGATGGATTCGAAGGGGGCGCCGCCCACAAAACCGACGCTCTTGGTATCGGTGATGGTGCCCGCGATGAATCCCGCCATGTAGCCCACCTCATTTTCCTCGAAGATAACCGAGGCCAGGTTCATCAACGGCGCGCCTTCCGCCCCGAGGATGATAAACGAGATGTCGGGATTGGAACGGGCCGCTTCGCTGACGGCTCCGTTGAGTCCACCCTCGTCCGATGTGATGATCACATCCACGTCCACATTGAGCAGATCGTAGAGGGCCTGATCGGTGAAGAGGTCCATGCGGGGGGTGCGGATGACGGTCACCCCGGTCTCTTTTTCCAGGTCTGTCAGGGCGCTGTCGATAATATCGTTGTATCCGTTATCTCCCAGTCCCTGGCACTCCATGATCCAGCCGATGGTGATCGATGCGGCGGGACCGTCCTCTGCGTGAGCGATCGATCCGAAAAGGAGCAGGGCACATGCCAGGATCATTGCTGTGATGGTACGACGTTTCATATGTCCTCCGAAAGGTGTTTTCCCTCGTTTTCGGTTACGACGGCTCCCCTTTCCCGCTCGATTCGGTCGTGTCGGCACGCGGAAAAATGGTAACCTCCGAAAAACATCGGGTGTTTTTCTGTCTGTGTTATAAAAGAAGTATCTACAATCTCTGATTGCCTGTATATGGGTATTGTGTCCGAAACAGATTAAATGTATCCATTCATCAGGCCCCGTACGGCGGTATCGATATCGACGTCGTCGGATTCCGAAAGCCGCCGCTTGACCCGCAGGGCCCGCTCCCTGTTTTCAACCGCGTCCAGGTCCCCCGTCCGGCGGAGGAAGCCGGCCCGCCTCCCGATGCGAAAGAGGAGTCGGTCGTCGTCATCCATGCCCAGGTAGCGGTCGATAATTCCCAGTATCGCCTCCGTATCGCCCGGCAGTTGTCCCTCCACCTCCTCCAGTAGGTTCAGAATGTGATCGCTGGCGATGTAGCTTTCGATGCCTTCGAGTCCCTCGATGATCCGCCTGATCTCGGAGACGACCTCGTCGTCGGTGAGGAGCTCGAAATCGCCGGAGAGCACATCTTCATAAATCGGCATGATCCGGTGGGCGTGAAAGGACCTGATGCGGATGAAGTGGGGGTTGACGGCCGAAAGGCAAAGCGCCGTCTCCCGGGCGTGTTCCGTGGTCAGCCTTTTTCCCCCGAGTCCCGGCATGATGTACTCGGACAGCTCAAGCCCCGCCTCCACCACCTTTCTTCCCCCTTCAATCTGCTGTTTCTGAGTGGCGCCCTTTCTCACCAGTTTCAGCACTTCGTCGGAGCCGCTTTCCAGACCGATGTGCACCCGGGTCAATCCGGCGTTTCGCATGTCTTGAAGCTCGTCCAGCGACAATTTGGCGGCGGTGGCGGCCCGGGCGTAGGTGGTGATCCGCTCGATGTGGGGGAAGGCTTTCTTCACGTGTTCAAGCACCCGGATGATGTCCGCCGGCTTCATTACCAGACTGTTGGCGTCCTGCAGGAAGGCGTGTGCGCCTCCATGATAGAGCCAGTATGCGATATACTTGACCTGTTCTGAATTACCCAGGGCGCCGGAGAAGACTTTTTCCGCCACCCGGCGGTTCACCTCGCCGCCGAAGCCCAGTTTCCACGACAAAGATCTCACGGCGTCGGCCATCCGGGCCATGACGTCGATGTCATCGATAATGTCATCGACCTCCCTGAGGGAAAAGCGTGTCCCCTTGTACACCGGGCAGAAGGTACACTTGTTCCAGGGGCAGTTTCTGTTCAGTCGTATAAGAAGGCTGGCGGCCTCGCTGGGGGGTCTGATGGGACCCTGCTCGAAGCCGACCCCTGTAGAAGTAATAACCATAATTTTTTTATTATAACAGATCGTTCAAATTGGTGTCAATGAATCGGGGGATGGAAAGACAAAGGGTCGACGAGCCGCTCGCCCCCGACGCCTTTGATATGTCGGCGACCGAAGGGTCCGGTGCTCCGGTACGGAAAACGCGTCTTTCGGGCATGTGTGGAGATGATGTGCATTCAGGTGAGGGGCGTGCGTTTCGAACAGTCGATCCCCGCCGGATTTCGGATAGAAATCTCTTGACTCGTTTTTCCTTTTTATATTATAATAATATGATATTATGTTTTTTTCTTGTGCGGTATCCCGCATTCAAAAGGGGCGAATAGAGATGTATACACCCATTCGTGCACCATTGCAAGGTGTTTTTTATATCATTATCAGTCCCCGATTTTCTTTTTCTCCACCCTGATTTTCTCATCAACGTCCGCCTGTTTCTTTTACCGTTTCACCCATACCGGATTTCATAGGTTCATCCCGGAGTCGCCCAGGGCTTCGGCGCCGGGCTGATATGAATTCACACGCAGCGTATTGAGGGAGCATTCTATGGATATGATAGAGGTACACAATCTCACGAAAAATTACGGACCGGTGGCGGCCCTGAAGGATGTTTCGTTCACCGTGAAAAAGGGGGAGGTGCTCGGTTTTCTGGGCCCCAACGGCGCCGGCAAGACCACCACCATGTCCATTCTCACCTGCCTGTTTCCCCCCACCGGAGGAAGTGCGCGAGTCGCAGGCTACGACGTGCTTGAGGATCCGATCAAGGTCAAGGAGCATATCGGGTACATGCCCGAGAACATATCGCTCTATTCAGACATGATCGTGTTGTCCTATCTCTCTTTCGTCGCAGAGCTCAAGGGAGTGCCCTCAAAAAGGATTGCGGCTGATGTCGACAAGGCCATCGCCTCAACGGAGCTCGAAAACGTCGCGCATCGGGGCATCGGGAAGCTCTCCCGGGGATACCTCCAGCGGGTGGGTATCGCCCAGGCCCTCATGGGCGATCCCCCGGTGCTCATCCTGGACGAACCGACCATCGGCCTTGACCCGATGCAGATCATCGCCATCAGGAACCTGATCGAATCCCTGGCGGGCGAGCGCACGGTCATCCTCTGCAGCCATATCCTCCCGGAGGTCAGCCAGGTCTGTGAGCGGTTGATTATCATCAACAGGGGAGAGCTGGTGGCGGTGGACACCCCCGGAAATCTCCAGAAGAGACTGATAACAACAGACAGGCTGAAGGCCGTGGTTTCGGGTCCCAAAAACAAGGTGGAAAAAGCCATCTCACGGATCACCGGAGTGAAAGGGGTGACCGCCGGCGAGGATTCACCCGTCGGGACGGTCTATCACGTCATGCTGGAACGCCAGGCGGAAATTCGGGCGGAGATCGCCCGGGCGGTGGTGGGGGGCGGCTTCGACCTGATTGAACTCAAAAACGAGGATGTGACGCTAGAGGAGATTTTCATCAACCTGGTCACGGAAGAGAGGGAGGTATAGCGGATGCGAAACATCTGGGCCATATATAAAAAAGAGATGCGGTCCTACTTCATTTCTTCGATCGCATACGTGATCCTGTTCATTTTCAGTCTCATCAGCGGGTATTTCTTCTTCGCCATTACCGCCACGTACAGCAAAATGAGCTTTGATTACGGCCAGATGCCCTATTACCAGGGTCTTTTGAACATCGAGGAGTTCGTGGTCAGGCCGCTGTTTTCAAACCTGGGGGTGGTGATGCTCTTTTTGATTCCGATGCTCACCATGCGGCTGGTAGCCGAGGAAAAGGGCTCCGGCACCCTGAAGCTTCTGATCTCCTATCCGGTCAGAGACATCGACGTGCTCTTCGCCAAGTATCTGGCGGCCCTCTCCATGCTTGTCGCCATGTTACTGCTCACCTTCCCGGTGCCGTTGTTCCTGTTCCTCTACGGCAATCCGGAGCTGGGGCCCCTGCTCTCCAATTACCTGGGGCTCTTCCTGTTGGGCGGCGCGTTTATTGCTCTGGGTATATTCGCCTCGTCGATTACCGAGCGGCAGGTCGTCGCATCGGTGCTCACCTTCGGCGCGCTGATACTGTTCTGGGTGATCAACTGGGCCCAGGAGCTGACGGAGCTGAACCTGGGGATCATCCTTGAGGATCTCTCCATCTTCACCCATTTTGAGAATTTCACCAAGGGCATTATCATCACCCACGACGTGGTGTATTATGTTCTCTTCACGGTCTTCTTCCTGTTCTTGGCCTATACGGCCCTGCAGTCCCGCAGCTGGAGGAGCAACTAATGAACGATACGAAAAAAACAGTGGGAGAAACCATAAAAGGCTTTTTCGGCGCCGTCGGCGGTGTCTTTAAACGCATCGGATGGAAGTCGATTACCCGGGGACAGCTCTACGGCGCAACCAGCATCGCCTCTGTGGTGGTCGTTCTGGGGATAATCGTGGTTATCATGGTGTTTTCATACAACCACAACACGCAGTTCGACCTGACTCACGACAAGCGCTATACCCTCTCGCCCCAGACCGAAAAAATCCTCGCAGACCTGCAAGATGACCTCGAAGCGGTGGTATTTACTCCCACCAGCGAGCCGGAGTACCGCCAGGCGATCTCCGATTACCTGGATCGATACAAGTATGCGTCAGGCGGATCCTTCCATTACCGCTTCGTGGATCCGGACCTGAATCCGGGGGAAGTGGAGAAATACAAGGTGGCCGAATACAATACCGTGGTTTTTATCTACGGGGACAACCAGGAGCGGGCGGTTATTGACGAGTTCGACCTGTTTGATAAGGGGGAACAGACCTTGACCAACGCCATCCTCAAGGTCGTCAACGCCGAAACGAAATCAGTATACTTCCTCATCAACCACGGGGAGAAATCTCTGGAAAATGATCTGGGTAACGCAAAAATCATGCTGGAAAGCCAGAACTACAATGTGGCCGATCTGGATCTGCTGAATACGCCCGAAATCCCGGAGGACGCGGCGGTTCTGATTATTGCCGGCCCCCGGACCGATCTTTTCCCGGTGGAGTTGGAATCGATCGAGGCATATCTGAATCGAGGCGGCGCACTCCTGGCAATGATCGAGCCGGGATCACTTTCCAATTACGAGGCGTATCTCACCGGCTTCGGCCTGAACATTGGAAACGACCTGATTATCGATACGTCGCTTCGGGCGTTCGGCGGGGATTATTTTGTACCGATGATCAGCAGGTATGTGAACCATCCCATAACCGTCATGCTTGTCGAGAGCTTCCTCAGTTATGCACGATCGGTGATGATAGACGACGAAGTGGACAGCGACTGGGTGCTGACGGAGCTTGCCATGACCGGCGAGCAGGCCTGGGCGGAGACGAACCTGACCTCCGACAAGGCTGAATACAACGAGGGCGCGGATATCCCCGGACCGGTGCCGGTGGCGGTTATCGGGTATCGGAATGTCGGAGGGGACGAATCAGAGGAAGTCGATGATACGGCGGACGGTTCGGACGAGTCGGAAGAATCCATGGCGCCGGAGGCGCGGTTCGCGGTTTTCGGTGATTCGGATTTCATCGTCGATGGACTCATTACGAAGGGTGGCAACATCGACCTCTTCGTGAACACCGTCAACTGGCTAGCCGAGCAGGACGACCTGGTGGCCATCACGCCCAAGTCCAAGACTTCTACTCCCCTGTCTCTCTCCGGCCGGCAGGTAGTACTGATGCTTCTCGTATCGTTGATTTTAATACCCCTCGCGGTGCTCGTGTCGGGAGTCGTCGTGTGGCTGGTGAGGAGGTGGAGAACATGAAGCCGAAAACGCTTCTCATCCTGGTCGTTTCCTTTCTCGTGGTGATTGGCGTATACCTGGGGCTGGAAAAGCTGTACCTCCCGAAGACCGAGGAAAAAAAGGCGAAGGAGGAGAAGGTATTCCCGATCAACGAGGAGGACGTCACCGACATCGAGCTTGTGTCTCCCGATGGTACGATCGTCCTGAAAAAAGGTGACGGCGCATGGGAGATGACCACACCTGTACGAACGGCCGCGGACAACGGCGAGGTGGCGTCCCTCATCTCCTTCGCCCTGGACGCGAAACTACAGCGGGACTTCGGCGATCCCGCCGAGGCGGGCATGGATCCGACCGAGTTCGGCCTGGATGAGCCGGTGCTGACGGTGACGCTCTTTGCCGGGGACGACGCCTCACGGCTTCTCATCGGTGATGAGACCCCGGAAGGCGAAAAGCTCTATGTGTTGGTCGAACACGACGACGGCGAAACGCTGGGCATCATCGATTCCCTGGTGCTGGCGGACCTCAACAGGGACCCACGGGCCCTCAGGGAGAAGAACATCACCCCGTTTTACACGGACGACGTCAAGCGGTTTTCGGTCACGAGGAAAGGCAAAACCGTCACCTCCGAGCGGGTGAGCGGCGATGACTGGATTATCACCGAGCCGGTGGAATTCACCGCCGACCCGACCGAAATATACGACGTTCTGGATTACGTGACCGAGGCCGAGGCGATCAACTTCTTCGATGACGAGGCGGAGGACCTCGCCCCCTACGGCCTTGATAATCCGGTGATCACCCTGGTTCTCACCGACAATGAGGGCGCCTCATCCACCCTGGTGATCGGCGATGAGGGCGAAGACGGCGACTACTACGCCCTCTGGGAGGGGATGCCCTGGGTTTTTACCGTCGGCAATGCGGTGAAGAACAAGCTGACACTGACCGAAGAATCGTTGATGGAGCGAATCCTCCTCGATTACACCGTGGCAGATGTGACCGACTTTACCCTCGAGACCGAACATGATTCCTTCATCGTCTCCCGAACCGAGGACGGCTGGGAGATCGAGGAGCCGGAGAAGCTCAAGGGAGATAAAACCGCCGTCGACGATCTGCTCTTCGAATTCAAGAATTTGCGGTTCGACGAGGTGGTGGAGAAGCCGACGGCCGATGCCGGACGATACGGGATGGATGATCCCCGACTGTCCCTTCACGTCGTCTACGAGGAAGAAGAGGGCGGGGAAAAAGAGGCGAGCCTCATCTTCGGAGACGAAATGAGCGGCGGTGTGTACGTTCGTGTGATACGGGAGGATACGGATTTCGTGGCGTTTGTAACCCTGGACGATCCGGGCGTATTCTCCCCGACGCTTTTCGACCTCAAGGACAAGTCCCTCCTCACATTCGAGCCGGATGACGTGGAGCGGGTGGTTATCGACTGGGAGGGGGACACTTACGAGATCGAGAAGAATAAAAGGAAATGGACGATGATCTCGCCAGAGGAAGCGGATGTCTCCGACGAGACGATGACGTATCTTCTTTTGGGCGTATCGGACCTGGCCTATTACGATGTCATGTACGATACCACGGAGAACCTGGAACCCTTCGGGCTGGACGAGCCGGTGATTTCGATCTCGCTGTTCGGTGCCGAAGGTATGGAACTGGGCGGGATTTTATTGGGAGAAAAGGACGAGGAATACGGGCACTACCCCGCCGTATCCTCCGATCTGCCGATGGTATATGCGGTGGAGTCGGACCTGGTGGAGGATGTGCACTTTGATATGTTGGATTTGCAGGAATAAGGAAGCAAATCATGGCGAGAATAACCGTTGAAGACTGTCTGGACAAGGTGGACAATCGATTTGAGCTTGTGCACCTGGCGGCGATGAGAACAAAACAATTGAGGAGGGGATCGGCCCTGCTCGTCGGCTCGACGGAAAACAAGGACATCGTCCGATCCCTGCGGGAGATCGCCGCGGGGAAGGTCAACTTCAAGAACATCCAGGAGTTGAAGGTTCCGGACGAAGACCTCTTCGAGGCGTACAACGAGGAAGAGGACGAGCTGAATCGGGAGGAGGAAATCCCGGAGGATGCACAGAAGAGATCAGCGTCCAAGGCCGACGATGACACGGAAGAGGTCCTCGACGAAGACCTGGAGGAAGACGAAGAGGACGAGGACGACGACACAGCGGAAGATGATGACTGAGGTGGAGCATGGCGCTTTTGAATCCACTGAAAAAAGGGATCATCCTCTACGGCGATGCCTCCCATGACCCGGCAAATGAGTCCGATCTGATCGAGCACGGAAGGGCGTATGAAGAACAGGGACGTCTCAGCGACGCCCTGGATTTTTACGGTCAGGCCGGCTTTCATGAGGGAATCGAGGAGATTTCCCGCCGGGCGCTGGTTGATGGGGATTTCTTCCTGTTTCATCGGGCTTCCGTGTTGATCGGAAGGGATCCGGATGTCCGGGAATTGGCGGACCTGGCGGAAAACGCGCTGAAGGCGGGACGCCTGACATTCGCCAGGCAGGCCTTCGAGGCTGCAGGGGATAAAAAGGGTATCAAGCGAGCGGAAGAGGAGCTGAAAAAGGGTGGCTTCATCCCAACGGAGTCATAGAACGAGTCATGACCAAGAAACGCACCGAAGGAGTTCGATGTCCCCGGTGCGACACATCGGCGCGGGACGAGTTTTTCCCCTTCTGTTCCGACCGGTGTCGCCTCATCGATTTGGCACGCTGGATCAATGGAGATTACCGCATACCGGCCGAAGACGTGACGGACGAGGAAACCGGCACCGTCGTTCGGCGCGAAAACACGGTGATTCACTGATCACGGTCCTGATGGCGTGAACACATCCCGCAGGGCGCGTGATCGTTTTTCATACGTCGCGTGTCGCATCAACCGGGGGAATTGTGGGGGAGTATTGAGGGACGAACGGCGCGCCCGGTTCCGTGGCGTCCAAGGCCGCGGGCGGGCCCGATGCCGCTCTTCGTGTAAAGTCTCCCTTGGAATCCCTCCGAAGTGAGACGGAGAATGGCGGCCACCCGGTTTCACAAGGGAGCCGTGCTTCGGTCGAAAACTCTGGAAAGATATTGAATCGAAAGACCCGCCCATGACGGACGAGAAAGAAATCATCCTCTCCACCACACACGACATCCCCGGGCGACGGATAGCGGGAATTGTCGGTATCGTTTCCGGCGAGGCGGTGGTGGGTGTAGGAGGGCTCAAGGGAATGGGCCGGGCGGTGAGGGACGTCGTGGGTGCCCGGTCGAATCTTCATGAGGACCAGGTGCGAACGGCCCGTGAGGCCGCGATATCGCGGATGTGCTCCGAGGCCCGAAAACAGGGGGCGGACGGGGCGGTGGGCGTTTCCTTCTCCTACCAGTCCCTGAGCGGGGGAGAATTGCTCCTTGTCGCTGTTGTGGGAACGGCGGTTATACTGGGGGAGGAGACAGAGGGATAGGATGAAGTGATAAAACAAGGGTTTGTTTGAACGGCCCGTGTGACCGAAAGGCACACGGGCCGTTTGTACATGACAAGGACTGTCTTCGTGTATTAAATGCCCGGTGTATCATGTCGGCATCATTATGTCTTCAACCACCGGTAGTAACAAAAAAGGCGGATATATAATTATTGAGGCATACATATCCGTTATATTTAACTTGACAAATAGAGTAAGGATAAGCAGAATGTATATTAACGAAGATTTTCCTTGCGATGTCCTATATGTTATTACTCCACAACGAACCAGAGTGGTAAAGTATGGCTAAGCAGAATTGTTGGCAAATGTTGCAGTGCGGTCGGGAGCCGGGAGGTCCAAAGGTGCCGGAATGGGGTGTGTGTCCCGCCGCACAATCAGGATTATATGACGGCGTTCACGACGGAAATTTCAGGGGTCGCGTGTGCTGGCAGGTGCCCGGAACCTTTTGCGACAACAATATGCAGGGGGATTTCGCACACAAAGCGGTTAAGTGTACTCATTGTGATTTCTTCCTCGCGGTGGAGCGGGAGGAGGGAGGCGATTTTCAAGTTCTGCCCTAGCGATGTAGACCGTACAGGAGATGAACCGACGGTCATGTATAGAATGCCCTCCCAAAAGTGAGGGTTTTTTTATATATAGAAAGGTGCCGTACAAGTTCTTGACTTTTTACCGCGCATGCTGTATACGTCATTCTTGACTCGAAGATATAACCATATAGGACTTGTATGGAAACAGGACATTTCGTGAAAACAGCGTTCGGAGGAAATATCATACGATATACCCGATCACTGGTCCGCACCCGCCGGGAGGACCCGGGAGACGCGGAACTCGTCTCTCACAGGCTGTTGCTCAAGGGGGGATTCATTCGGCAGGTATCCGCAGGGGTGTTCGATTTCGCCCCCTTGGCGTACCGCGTCATGAAAAAGATTATGGATATCATCCGCCAGGAAATGGATCGTATCGACGGTCAGGAGCTCTTGATGCCGGTGTTGAATCCGGCCTCCCTCTGGATAGAGACCGGAAGGTACGACATCATGGGATCGGAGCTGATTCGCTTCAAGGACAGACGGGGCACCGATATGTGTCTTGCCATGACCAATGAGGAGACGGTGACCGATCTCGCCCGGGGATACCTCTCCTCCTATCGTGATCTCCCCTTCATGCTCTATCACATCCAGACCAAGATTCGTGATGAGGCAAGACCCCGGGGGGGGCTCATCAGGGTTCGGGAATTTTTGATGAAGGACGCCTACAGCTTTCACCGGGACGTGTCGGACCTGATGGTATATTACGAGCGCATCTATAACGCATACGTGCGCACCTTTCAGAGAATGGCGCTCCCGTGTGTGCCGGTGGAGGCCGATTCCGGGGCCATGGGAGGCAGTGCGTCCCATGAGTTCATCCTTCCCGCCCCCGGCGGCGAGGATACATTCACCTCCTGTTCTTCCTGCGGCATGGCAGCGAACGTGGAGCGGGCGGAGGTGGTGGTCGTACCGAAGGATGAGCCGAAGGATCACCCCGCGGCCGAGGAGGTGCACACCCCGGAGATGACCACCATAGAGAGCGTGGCTTCCTTTTTCGGTGTGGATACAACACACTGCCTGAAAGCCGTGGCCTATGAGGCGACGCTCGCCCCAAATGAGGCGCCGGAGGTGGTGGTGGCGTTTATAAACGGGGCCTATGACGTCAATGAGACGAAGCTCACCAACCGCCTGAAGGCGGTCGATATCGCCCCCGCCGCTCCCGCGGTTTTGACGGAGCTGGGCATCGTCCCCGGATTTATCTCTCCTGTGGGCGCCGAAAGGGCGGGCGTGCGGATTCTCTTCGATCGCACGGTACTGGGGGAGTCGGTGTATGTGGTAGGGGGAGACAAGATCGATTATCACATTAAAAACGCCGTTCGCGGACGGGACTTCACCGTCCCGGAGACGGTGGATATCGCCTCCATCCGGGAGGGAGATCGCTGCGCCTCGTGTGCCGACGGCGTCATCACGCTGCTTCGGGGCGTCGAGCTGGGCCACTGCTTTCAGCTCGGAACACGGTATTCGAAGGCAATGAACCTGACCTACCTGAACGAAGAGGGGAAGGAGTCGCTCGTCGAGATGGGCTGCTACGGCATCGGCGTGGAGCGGGCCATGGCGAGCGTCGTCGAGGCGAACCATGATGAAAACGGGATCATCTGGCCGGTGAGCGTCGCCCCGTGCCACGTCACCGTCATCCCCCTGGGCAAGGACGATGACATCCTGGATGCGGCGCACGACGCGGCGAAGGATTTGGCCCGTGAGTTCGAGGTCTTTCTGGATGATCGGCCGGAGAGCGCCGGCGTGAAATTTGCGGACGCCGACCTCCTCGGGTTTCCGTTGAGGGTGATTGTCAGCAGAAAGCTCATCGCGAAGGGACAGGTGGAGGTCAAGGTCAGGAGAACCGGGGAGGTACAGATCATTGACGGGCACGATCTTTTCGAGGTGTGCCGAAACCTGATTGATATGCTTGCAAACTCCGAAGGAGTACTGATAGATGAAGAATAAGGGAGTTTTCTTTTGTGTGATCATGTTGGTCCTGATGATGATCGGGGTCGGCTGCTCACAGGTGAAAATGTCCACGAAAAAGACGATCATCCTCTCACAGAACACGGTCACCGACGTTCGGGTCGGTGATGTACTCTCGGTGGTCAGGGAGGAGCAGCCCAGGGAGAAGACGTTCTGGGAGATGACCGTGGGCGACGGTGATCCGGTTGAATTCCTCGTCGAGGAGACGCACAGCCACAAGCCGATCATTCAGGACAATCCGACGGACTATCCAAAGACGAAAATCTGGAAGTTCGTCGCCAGGGAGACGGGTGAGTATACGATCGTGTTCAACATCCGATACTTTTCCGGTGAAAGCCGGGTGATTCTCGATACCGTCGAGTACCCGCTTTCAATACTTCCCTGAGCGTGCCGTGCATATCTGTGCGTAAAGGCACGCCCGGCGGGATGGTATATAATATGTGTGAGCGACAAGAGGAGAGAAGGGATGAAATTACACGTAATACTATCGGGCCTGATGGGTGTTCTTATATGCATTTCATGGGCGTGCGCAATGGAAACGAATAGTTCTCTGTCGTTTCCGGACAGGATGGCCTGCTCGACGGTGGTGACGGAATTTGAGGTGAACGAGGCGATCGTCGGCGATTCCGTCTGCGTGGTCCTGGACGAGAATCCCTCCACCGGGTACGGGTGGGAGTATCGGGCGGAGCCCGAGGGACTGCTGGAACTCATCGAGACAAAGAGCTTCGATCCGGAGGGAAGCGATCCAAAAATGGTGGGGGCGTCGGTAACGACTGTGTGGAAGTTCTCCGCCGTCTCGGAGGGGGAGGTCACGTTGACGTACATGTATCGCCGGTCCTGGGAGACGGACGTGGAGCCGATCGAGACGATCGAATACCTCATTCGTATCGGCCGGTAGCCGCCCGATCCGATGCGGCCTTGTATTGAAACCGATCGGCGGCGGGAAACCGCGACCGCTTCCGGCGAGGGGAGTGAGGCGGGGCGGGCGATGATGTATCCGAGAGACCTCGGCGCGTCGAGATAGTAATGAATGATGCGCCAACGCAGGGGTAAGTCCGGGGAAGCGGGATCCGTTCCACCCGAAGACCCCTCACGCTCCGTCACTAAAAATATTACGTCTTATACGCGCATCAAGTGAGATGTGAGCTTTCATGCGAAAAACCTCGGGAGGGGATCCCGAGGCTTTTTTGTGGTGGAGGAAATATCACCCGCCGTACGCGGTGGTGATACTCTCTTCTCTATCGCTGTCCCACACCCAGCTTTCTCTCCAGCCAGCGGCTGGAAGCGGTCAGCGGGTAGCAGATAAGAAAATAGACCAGTATCGCAAAGAAATAGAGTTCGAAGGGGGCCACCAGCACCTTGTTGTTTATCTGGAATATGGTGGTGGTGAATTCCCCCAAACCCACGAACCAGACCAGGGAGGTATCCTTGATGAGACTGACGAACTGGTTGACGAAGGAGGGGATCATGTTCTTCAGGGCCTGGGGCATGATGATATGGAACATCGCCTGGGCGTGGGTCAGTCCCGTCGAGCGCGCCGCCTCCATCTGCCCCTTGCCGATGGAAAGAATACCCGCCCGGACGATCTCGGCGAGATACGCGCCGGTGAAACAGATGAACGCCAGGAAGGCGAAATACATCCGGTCTATGGATTTGAGGTCTTCGGACATGGCCGGCGGCAGGAAGACGAACCAGAAGATAACGAGAATCAGCGGCATGCCGCGAATCAGCTCGATATAGACTATGGCCGGGTAGTGGAGCCACCAGCGCTTGCTGTGCCGCATCAGTCCGAAGATCAGGCCGGTGACGAAAGCGATGCCCAGACTCACCGCCGCAAGGATGAACGTCAGCACCAGCCCCCCCGGTTCCCCCACTCTGCCAAGGACAAAATAGGGGAAGTATTTGACAATGATGTCGAACCGGAATGACGATATCCCGGAGACGATGCTGTACATGAGACCGGAGATGGAGTGGAAGATTAGTTCCAGAATCACCATGATCACGAGAACCGCGTAGGTAGTCGCGGTGAGGATTATCCTGGTCAATCGTTTTGTTCGTGCGTGGGACATATCTCTACGTCAATACGTTATATATTTGAGGAAATACTTGTTATACATGTTGATGGCCAGAGAGATCAACAGGGATATGGCCATGTAGATCAGCGTGGCCACCGACAGGGCCTCGAACACCCGAAACGTCTCGTCGAAGATGAACCGGGCGCTGGCCATGAGCTCCAACACCCCGATGGCCATGACCAGAGACGAGTTTTTCGTGAGGTTCAGGGTCTGATTGATGAGGGGCGGGATGACGATCCTGAACGCCTGGGGCAGAATAACATACCGCATGGCCTGGATAAAGGTCAATCCGCCGGATCGTGACGCCTCCATCTGCTGCTTCGGAATGGACTGGATGCCCGCCCGAATCTCCTCGGCGATGAAGGCGCCGGTATAGGTGGCAAGGGCCGCCATGCCGTAGGCGAACTCGATGTTCGTCTGCTGGTAGAACCAGTCGGTAAAAAAGCTCGGCATGAACGCATCCGAGGCGTAGTACCAGAGGAATATCTGGACCAAAAGCGGTGTGTTTCGAAACAGCTCGATATACGCCTTGGAGAACACGTCCAGGATCGTTACCCGGGAGAGGCGGAACACCGCCAGGATCGTCCCGATGGCCATGGCGATGATGATGGAGAAGAACGAGATTTTGATCGTCGTCCAAACCCCGGTTAAAAGCAGCTCGATGTAGGTGATCCCCTCGGTCCTGTCTCTGAGAAACACCGAGTAATCGAGCTTGTACTGAATCTCTACATCGAGAACCGTGAGGATCAGGACCTTGTAGATGAGAATATACAGGAGAAAAATTATTGCGATATAATAAAGCGGATAGACGATATACTTATAACGTTTTGCAAATCGCAACATCCATATTTTACCGTCTTTGAGTTTTTCCCGGTATGGATCTGCAGATTGCGATACTCGTGTTGCGATACTTTTCAGTTTTTCTCCGAATCGCTTCGCAACGTTCAGTATGGGTTCTATTACTTTTTTCAGATGTTCTTTCATAATGAAATATCACGGGAGGAGGAAACACCTCCTCCCGCTTTCATGTCGCGTCGTGGTTTAGGGCCAGATTTCCATATCCCAGGTGAGGGGCATGTAATAATTGGTATCCGGGCCGAGCCAGGTTTCATAAATCTCGTGCCAGGCGCCGGTATTCCACATCTTGATCAGGGTGAAGTTGACAAAATCACGCCATTCGGAATCGTTCTCCGGGAGTCCCAGTCCGTAGGGCTCGATGGAGAATGCGTCTCCGACGATCGCCCATTTGGCCGGTTCCGGGTCGCTGCCCTTGAGGCCCACCAGGATCACGGAATCCGTGGTCATGGCCACAACCTTGCCCTGCTTGAGGGCCAGGAAGGATTCCGGGTATCCCTCGAAGGAGACCACCTCGCAGTCCGGCTGGACTCCGATGATGTTCTTCTCGCTGGTGGATCCCTTGACCGATCCGACCTTCTTGCCGGCCAGGTCTTCGTAGCTGGTGATGCCGCTGTCCGCGGCGGTCAGGAGCTTCTGACCGTCCATGAAGTAGGTGATGGAGAAATCGATGACCTCGTCCCGCTCCATCTTGTGGGTCATGGTGGCGGCGAGGATATCAACCTGTCCGTCGGTGAGCATAGGAATACGATTCGAGGACGTCACCGGCTTCAGCTCCAGGTCCACGCCCAGCTCATCGGCGATGTAACGGCAGACATCCACGTCGAAACCGACCAGATCCCGGGCGGCTTCATCGACAAAGCCGAAGGGGACAACGGAGTCCTTGACGCCGGCGATCAGCACGCCGCGTTCCTTGACCACGTCAAGGGTCGACTTTTCCTGGGCCGTGGCGACGCCCACGCCCAGGGCCATGATCAACATCATGGCGAATAAAAGGGTTAGCAGTTTTTTCATACGCTCCTCCTTAATGGTGTGTATGAGATATATAAAAGCACACATGGTATCCAATATATGGATACTCCGGTCGCTACAGAATCTCGTTGAGAAACGCCTTCGTTCGCTCGTCCTGGGGATTCGTGAAGAAGTGTTCCGGCGTTCCCTCCTCGACGATCCTCCCCTCGTCCATGAAGATGACTCGATGCGCCACCTCCCGGGCGAAGCCCATCTCGTGGGTGACCACGGCCATCGTCATGCCCTCCTTGGCCAGGTCCTTCATGACGTTGAGGACCTCGCTGATCATTTCCGGGTCCAGGGCGGACGTCGGCTCGTCAAAGAGCATAATCCTGGGCTGCATCGCGAGGCCCCGGGCGATGGCCACCCGCTGCTGCTGACCGCCGGAAAGCTCCGATGGATATTTATAGGCCTGATCCTGGATGCGCACCTTCTCCAGCAGCTCCAAGGCCAGCCTCTTCGCTTCCTGCTTCGGTACCTTCTTGACCTTCGTGGGGGCAAGGATGATGTTCTTGAGAACGGTCATGTGGGGGTAGAGGTTGAACTGCTGGAAAACCATGCCAATTTCCGCCCTCAGGTCGTTTATATTTGTCCGGGGATCGGAAAGATTTTGTTCATCGACGATCAATTCGCCGCTGTTGATCAGCTCCAGTTCGTTGATGCATCGAATCAGTGTCGATTTTCCCGAGCCGGACGGTCCGCAGATGACGACGACCTCTCCTGGGTGCACGTGCAGGTTGATGTTTTTGAGGGCGTGAAAGGTGCCGTAGTATTTTTCTACATTTCTAAAAATAATCATGGGGCCGTCAATGCTCCCTTGTGGTACGGTGTCTCTTCTGTGATTTCCGCCGTTTTTCGAACGCCCTGAAAAGGCGTTGCATTGTCATGTGCTGTGGAGAATCGGCGTGTATTTCTTCTGTTTCGGCTCTCCCGGTTTGGTCTTCTCCCGCTTTCTTTCCGGCACGATCATCAGCACCGGGCACGGAGACTTTTTCAGGACCCGCTCCGATGTGGAGGTGAATTCGTGGTAGAATTCCTCCTTTTTGCCGTGGGCCCCCATGACGATCAGGTCCGCATCCTCGTCGATGGCAAGCTGAACGATTTCCTGGGATGGAAGACCGTGCAGCGTCACCGTGCTCACGGGCACTTCCGCGTCACTGCATTTGTCGGTGATTGCTTTGAAGAGTTCCTCGTATTTTTCGGCGTATACCTCGACGAGGTTTTTCACTTCCCGGTCGGTCATGAATGCGGGAGACGTTTCGTCTTCCGGGGTTTTTCTCTTGTCCGAGACGGCCAGGACGATTAACTCGGCGCTGAAGACGCATGCCAGGTCACTGGCCCAACTGAAGGCTCTCATGGAAACATCGGATCCGTCCAGAGCCACAAGTATCTTGTTTATATTGTGCATCTTTTCGTTACTCCGGCCATAATTCCATGACAAATCCGGCGTCTATCGCACAGGGAAGCGGCTCAACCAACCATGTCTCTGTTATCTCGCCATAGACGCCGGTCGTGTAGATGTTCATCAGGGAGAAATTCACCCGCTCACGAAGCGTATCGTCGTCCGGGGGGAGCATGATTCCCACGGGTGTCGTGGTGATCGCATCTTCGACGATGCGGTATCGCTCGCTTTCATCGTTGGCATACACCGTCGCGATGAGCGTGCGCAGATCCGCAACCACGCCCACCACCTCCCGGGATTCGAGGAGACTCAGGGCCTCCGGGAGATCGGCCGCGGTCACGATGACGGCCTCGGGCAGCGCCGCGATGACGTCGTCCGGGGTAAAGCCGCCGGTGATGGAGTCGTCGATGACGGCGACGGGCTTGTTCTTCAGGTGTGCGAGTCTCGTAATGTGTGACCTCGTGGTCACCAGGACCCGGGCGCCGGCGAGGAAATAGGTCTCGGAATAATCCACCGCCAACTCCCATCCGCGACGATGGGCCATGCCCGGCACCAGGTCGACAAGTCCCTCGGCGGCCATCGGTATCAGGGTGACGGGAGGAGCGGCGGTGAATGTCACGTTAACTCCCATATCCCGGGCGACGGCGCGGACTATCTCCACGTCGTACCCGGTAAAGATCTCTTCACCGTCTATTTCCTGCACATCGGAAAAGGGGGCGAAATCATCCCTGACGCCGACCGTAACAGTTTCCCTCGGCATCGTGGTTCCGTCCTGCGCCCAGGCGGCGATCGAAAACAGCATCACCGCGAGGGAAACCAACCCGATTATTCGGATGACGCCGAAACATCCCGACATCGTGCTGCTTCGGTTATATATGGTCGTATGAAAAGACATAAAACAAAAGATGTTCGTGATTGCCGGCGGTTACTATCTCGATGCGGGAGGCGCCGGCCTTCGAAATCACTTGAATCGAGACGCCTCATGAGGACGCCGCGAAAGTCAGATTCCTTTTTCCAGAAAGACGCGAAATCCCCGGTATGCCATGTAGAGGTCCGCCTTGCTGGAGATCTCAAAGGGAGAATGCATATCCAGGAGTACCGGCCCGCAATCGATAACGTCTATGCCCCGCTCGGCGATATCCTTGGCGATGGTGCCGCCCCCTCCCTCGTCTACCTTGCCCAGCTCGCCGTGCTGCCAGACAACATTATTCTCGTTGAAGAGTTTTCTTACCCGCCCTACCAGCTCCGCGGACGCGTCCGAGGCCATGCTCTTTCCCCGGGAGCCGGTGAATTTTGTAACGCACACACCGTATCCCAGACGGGCGGCGTTTTTCGCCTCGTGCACCTCCTGGTAATCCGGGTCCAGGGCGCCGTTCACGTCCGCCGAGAGGCAGACCGACCGGGAAAACGCCCCGATCATATCATCCGGGATCCGGACCTTTTCGGTTCTGTCCAGAAGCTCCGACATCACCTCTTCAATGAACCGCCCCCGGGCGCCGGTCACACCTTCGGAGCCGATCTCTTCCTTGTCCATGAAGAAAACCGCGAACGAGCGGGCCGGATGTTCCGCGTCCAGGGCGGCGCGGAGGCTTGAGAATGCGCTGATACGGTCGTCCTGACCGTACCCCCCGATCATCGAGCGGTCAAACCCGACGTCCCGTGGCGGCCCCGCCGGTGTCATCTCAAGTTCCGCGCTGATGAGGTCCTCCTCGACGATGCCGTAGGTATCGTTGAGCAGTGACATCACCGCCAGCTTAACCCGTTCCTTGACTTCGGCGTCCGTAAACGGGATGCTTCCGCACAGGATGTTGAGCTTTTCCGCAGGGACGGCCTCCGATATTTTCTTTTCCATCTGGGCCTTGCCCGCCAGATGGATGAGCAGATCCGACACCGTGAAGACAGGATCGTCGGGGTCTTCGCCGATGGATATCTCCACCTCTTTCCCGTCCGCGGTAATCACAACGCCGTGAAGTGAGAGCGGTCGGGAAACCCAGTTGTACTTTTTAATACCGCCGTAATAGTGGGTCTTCATAAGCGCCAGCTCGATGTCTTCGTAGAGGGGGCGCTGTTTCAGGTCGAGACGGGGGGAGTCTATGTGTGATACGATCAGAGAGAGGCCGTTCGCCGGTTTTTCCGTGCCGATGACCGCCAGGGCCGCGGCCTTGTTTCGATTGGTCATAAAGAGTTTCTTCGCCGTTTTTCCCTCGGCTGTCGCGGCGTCGACGAATCCGCGTTCCTTGGCCCTCGTCACGATATCCCGGACCGCCAGACGCTCCGTCTTTGCCGCGGCGAGAAACGCCTTGTAGTCATCGGCGAGGGAGAACAGCTCGTTTCTCTGGTCTCCGTTGATTTTATCCCATACCGGCTTCGGTCGGTAGAGGAGCTTCTCCTCAAGCTTTTTTGCGGCGTCGCTTTTTTTCTTCTCTGTCATCGACCGTACATGTTGAGTATTTACATGGCGAATACAATGTGTCAAAATAGCATGGTGAAATCATATCCGTCAAGGGAAAATGAAAACCGCTGTATTATTATTAATTCGGGGAATATGTTGGTTTTATTTATAAAAACACCGATCGGCCCGAAGACGACCATGTACCGTGAAGGTATGCTGCGCGGGGCTTTCACCGCTCGATGTGGAAGGACGGTATGAGAAGGAACGCTCTGGTTGTTGTATGTGCGCTCTTGATTCTTTCAGGATGCGCCGGGTTTCGATCCGAGGTATGGATGCCGGCCGAGCTGCCGCTGCCGTCGGTGACGGAACGGCTTGAAACGCCCGAATTCTGGATAGACCGAACAGGCGATCTTGATGTGGTCCTGATGTCCGCATCCGAGATAGAGGCGTTCAACCGGCGCGCCCTCGAATTGGAGGTCTACCTGAACGACGTGTTTTCGCTCTCCGAGACGAAGAGCGGTGGGGAAGTGCTGCTGATGATCTCCCCGCTCTCAGACTGGGCGGAAAGCGGCGGATTTATCGGCCATGATAACTTTCCCCTCACGCCTGAATTTTTCGCCGATATGAAAGAATTCATGGCCTTGGATGACATGCCCGGGTCGGTGACGGTGGTCTGGGGCATGACCGTTCGGGAAACCGATGTTCGGGTGCTGCCCACCGAAGAGCTGGCCCTGGAGGAGATGAATGATTACCAGTTCGACTACTTCCAGATGAGCCGGCTTTCCTGGGGGACGCCGGTGGCGGTGATGTGGGAGACGTCCGATGGAAGCTGGTCGTATATTGTGTCTCCCTATGTATCGGGCTGGGTGGAGAGCTGTGATATCGGGATCGCCCGGGATCGGGACGAGGTGACGAGCTACGGGGCGGCGGACCCGTTCCTCGTGGTGGTTGGACCTATGGCCCCGGTATACGGCGAAGGAGCGACTTTCTCTCGCCATAAGGCCGATCGGGGGACGTACCTGGGCGGGCTGCGTCTCGGGTCCCGGGTGCCGTTGGTTTCTGAGACCGAAGGCGCCTGGGAGGTGCGGGTGCCGGTCCGGGGGAAGGGCGGCTCCCTGGCGTTCGCCACGGGCTTCATCGAAAAGGACGCATCCATACATACGGGGTATCTCCCCTATACCCGGCGAAACGTCATCGCGGTTTCCTTTTCCATGCAGGGCGAGCGGTACGGTTGGGGCGGCATGTGGGGATACTGGGACTGCTCGGCCTTTGTGCGGGACGTGTTCAGTGCGTTCGGCTTCGTCCTGCCCAGGAACTCCACCTCCCAGTCGAAGGTGGGGGTGGTCCTGGGCGAATTCGACGCCGACACACCTGTTTCGGAAAAGTACGCCGTTTTGGATACCGCGCCGCCCGGAATGAGCATCCTTCGCCTGCCGGGGCACGTGATGATCTACCTGGGGACGTACGACGACGCCTATTATGTCATTCACGATATCTGGGCCTATCGCACAAAAGACCTGGGACGAAAATACCTGGTGGGCGTCGGACGGGTGGCGGTGTCCGAACTGACCCTGGGGAAAGGGGGCGCCCGGGGGTCCCTGATCGAGCGCATCACCCATGTGATTTTATTGACGCTGCCTGAAGACGGGACGGATCCCGACTCCGGGGGGATATAAATTCAGCGGAAAATCGTGGGGATGCCGTATTGATCGGGTGTGTGTATCGAATTTGATGTGCGGGCGCGCGACCGGGCGCGGTGTGTGAAAAATGAAAAAAATATGTGAAAAATGCTGGACAGGATTGTACGTATATGGTATAGGAAAATCTTACGTTTTGTGATATAATGTATCTGTTCATATAAAGGGACACCCAGGGGACCCGTGCCTCACGGCATATGCATAAGGCCAGATATATCGTTATTGAAGGCCCCATTGGTGTGGGCAAGACCTCCCTGGCGACCCTGCTGGCGAAAGAATTTAACGCCAGGACGCTCTTTGAGAATGTAGATGACAACCCGTTTCTCCCCGAATTCTACCGGGATCGAGAGAGGAACGCCTTCAAGACCCAGCTGTTCTTTCTCCTGTCGAGATATCAGCAGCAGCTTGACCTGGGACAGGCGGACCTCTTTCAGAGGACCACCGTCAGCGACTACCTGTTTGCCAAGGACCGCATCTTTGCCCAACTGACCCTGGATGAACACGAGCTGATGCTCTATGACACGGTCTTCGGCGTGCTCGATCCGCGCATTCCCCGGCCGGACCTGGTTATTTACCTCCAGGCCGAGGTCGAGGTGCTGCAGAGAAGGATCAGGGCCAGGGATATCTCCTATGAAAAGTCCCTGGACGCCCAGTATCTGGTAGATCTGATATCTCTGTATAATGAGTTTTTCTTTCATTATGCCGAGACCCCGCTGTTGGTGATCAATACCACGGAGATCGATTTCGTATCCAACCGGGAGGACCTTGCGCAGCTTATCAGGGAGATTCGGGAGTTTAAATCGGGTACCCAGTACTTCGTACCGCTTGGATCCGGGCCGTCTTAACGGCGGTGTGACCGGGACGGGAAAGAATTGGTGGGATACAGAAATGGGATCCGGTAGGGAACCATCTTTCGTCTCTCAGAAAACAGAGACGGACCGAGCAATCCGATGGAAGGTCAGTATGACTACTGTCAGGAGACGTTCGGTAACGATTGGTTTCATGCCGCGATGAGGGAGGGGCGTTGTCCCCGCGCCTTCGGGCCGCGTCCCCCCACGATGTATCTTCCTAAAATCATTCCGTCCTTTTATACGCCCTTCGTGATCCAAGCACGAAGGGCGTTTTTATTTCAGAGAGAAAGGGATACTCAAATGAGCGATGCGAAAGTGACGATCCTGACTTTGGGGGAGATGAAGGAGAAGGGCGAAAAAATCACCATGATTACCGCCTATGACTACCCCTTCGCCCGGATTTTTTCAGAAGCGGGAATCGATGTCATCCTTGTGGGAGACAGCGCCGCCAACGTATGCGCCGGGCACGACTCGACGCTGCCCATCACCATGGACGAGATGATCTACCACACCCGGTCTGTGAGTAGAGCGAAGCCGCGGGCGCTGGTGGTGGGGGATATGCCCTTTATGAGTTATCATGTTTCGGTCGAGGAGACCGTGAAGAACGCCGGACGCTTCATCAAGGAGGGATACGCCGAGGCGGTGAAGCTTGAGGGAGGGGTGAACGTCAAAGACCGCATTGAGGCCATTACCTCGATGGATATCCCTGTGATGGCGCACATCGGCCTGACGCCCCAGTCGGTGCACCGCATGGGGGGCTTCAAGGTGCAGGGGCGTGACGACGTGAGCAGGAAGAAGCTTTTGGACGACGCGAAGGCGGTGGAGGACGCCGGGGCCTTTTCCCTGGTGCTGGAGGCGATTCCGCCGGGACTGGCCGAGGAGATCACGAAGTCGGTTTCCATCCCCACCATCGGCATCGGCGCGGGGCTCCAATGCGACGGCCAGGTGCTGGTCATGCACGACATCCTGGGCCTGACCTTCGGCAAGCGGCCCCGGTTCGTCAAGGAGTATGCAAACCTCCAGGAGCCGGCACGCAAGGCGGTGGAGGCCTATATCTCCGAGGTGAAGGACGGAACCTTCCCCTCCGAGGAGTACTGGTATAAGTAAAAACAGATCGCGGTGCCATACTGCGGGAAGACTTGAAAAGAGAGCGGACAGACTCAGGCGGCAACAGGGTGTTACCGCACACCAAAAACCGGACGAGGTGCACATGGAAATTGTCGAAAAGATCAAGGATATGCAGGCGTATTCCCAGGATTTGCGGGTCGAGGGAAAAGTTATCGCCCTCGTCCCGACGATGGGATTCCTGCACGACGGACACGCATCCCTCATGAAAGAGGGGCGGCGCCGGGGCGACGTGCTGGTGTCGTCGGTTTTCGTCAACCCCACCCAATTCGGGCCCAACGAGGACTACGAGCGGTATCCCAGGGACATGGATCGGGACCTGAAGATTATGGAGGAGATCGGCGTGAACGTGGTCTTTGCGCCCAAGGTGGAGGAGATGTATCCGGATCCCTACCATACCTACGTGACCGTGGAGGGCGTATCCGAGAACCTGTGCGGCCGAAACCGGCCTGATCATTTCAGGGGTGTGGCCTCCGTCTGTGCGAAGCTCTTCAACTGTGTTCTTCCCCACATCGCCATCTTCGGTCGCAAGGACTTCCAGCAGCTCAAGGTCATCGAGCGAATGGTGAAGGATTTAAACATGGACGTGGGGATCATCGGGATGCCCATCATCCGTGAGGCCGACGGTCTGGCGATGAGCTCCCGGAACCAGTACCTGAAGGCCAAGGAGCGAAAGGCGGCTCTGTGTCTCTACAAGGCGATTCTGGCAACCCGGGAGCAGTTCGAGAACGGCGAGCGGCGGGTGGGCGCCCTGACCGACAAGGCCGTGGGCATGATCATGAACGAGGAGCTTACCCGCATCGAATACGTTAAGATAGTCGATCCCGAAACCATCCAGGACCAGGTGGGCGTGGTGTGGGACAAGGGACTTCTGGCGATGGCGGTGCACATCGGAAATACGAGACTCATCGACAATACCGTGCTGGGTGAGGAATTTGAAAAATGTTAAGATCAATCTGCAAATCGAAGATCCATCGGGCCACCGTAACGGAGGCGAACATCGACTACGAGGGGAGCATCACCATCGATCGCACCCTCATGGACGCCGCAGACCTGATACCCTACGAGGAGGTCTGGGTGTATAACATCACCAACGGCAACCGGCTTCAGACCTACGTGATCGAGGGCGATGCCGACTCCGGGGTGATCTGCCTCAACGGCGCCGCCGCACGGCTGATGCACGAGGGCGACGAGGTGATCATCGTGGGTTTCGCCTGGATGGAGGACGAGGCCGCCAGAAAGCACGTCCCCCGTCACGTCCTGGTGGATGAAAACAACCGGATCGTCCGGGACCTCGTCGGCACGGAGAGGACCGCGGGAAAGAGACTGACGGCGGTCACGTAAGGGTGACAATCGGTAGCCTGTGTGTTTCCATCGATGCTGGGCCCTCACGCATGCCGCTCCTTTCGGCGCGGTTGGGCGTGTGCCCGTGTTTGGATGCTGCGTGTATGAATGATGAGCGAAATCGTCTCCCGGGGATGCGCATCCCCGGCGGGGCGATTTTCATTTTCGACGGGCGCCCGATTGTGGTATGATATGTCCCGTGGGAGCGGAGAAAACGCTTCCCAAGTGAAATATATTATTTTTTTGGAGATGAAAATATGATACGGCGACAGGCCCTTTCCGATAAAACGTCCCATGCGCTTTTGCTTATATTATATATAACCATCGCGGCACTCGTCCTGGCGGTCACCCCGGCCGCGAGTTTGGGGCAGGAAGAAGACGCCGTTGAGGGCGAGATCGTCGGCAACGCGGCGGTGGGCGGCACAACCGACGGCGGGGCGATGATGATCATATATATGATTTCCACCCCCTGGCTGGACACCGGCCTGGAGGTTCAAGAAGGGGACATGGTGACCATCCAGGCCCTGGCGAGCGACATCCTGCCCCCCTGCGCCGGGGCGGAGGGATGCCCCCCCTACATTGACCCGGACGACGTGATGGCCGAGGGCGCTGTGGCAAAGGGCTTCCGGGCGTTTGTGGCGAAGATCGCGGGCGGCGCCGACGACCAGGAAGCACAGGTGATGGATATCGGGCGGGGGCTGTCTTTCCTGGCGGCAAAGAGCGGGACCCTCTTTATCGGCTTCAACGACTGCGAGGGATGCTTTTCGGACAACACCGGCGCCTTCGAGGTGACCATCGGCGTGGAACCGGGGGAGGGGGCCGTTGAAGAAGTGGATGATTGATCAGCCTATTCCCTAAAAGAAAAACAATTTGAAATTTCAACCGCCCCGGTGGGATATCCCGCCGGGGCGGTTTTTTTAAAACAATAACAATATTACATGAGATATAATCAGAAAATCTATTGACAAATATGCAATATTGATAATAATGTCCGTAAGATTAGTAGGATATATATAATGTAGTAAAAGATACAATTTTAAGTTGTATAGAGAGTGCCAGTCTATGAACGGAAATAATACGACCAAAACAAGAAATACGTGCAAACACAGGTTGAGTATACATGAATGGGCAACAAGAGAATACACTCATCATTATAGAAAACCACCTGAATATTCTGCATCACCAGCATCTATAAGTGAAGAATGTGGTAGACCAACATATGATGGTGATGATGAATATTGTGTTTTCCACAGTAGGCTTCCAGATAAGGAAGAAGATTTTATTAATGCACTATGCGATAGGTTTATTGAAGAAAACGAAGAAAATGAAAAAAAATTTGATTTTAGAGGTTTTGTTTTTCCAGAGTTTTTTTCTTTTAAAGCTTTGTTGGTACAATTAAGTATACAACAAGAGAAATTTATAGAACGTGAAGAATTTATATTTGAAGACGCAAATTTTTATGGTGCGGAATTTTTTTGTGATGCAGATTTCCAGGGTTTTCAGTTTAATGGTAATGGTGATGGAACGTGCTTTATAGAAGCAAAATTCCATAAGTATGCGGATTTTACTAAAGCAAAATTTACTGGGAGTGGACAAGCCACTTTTTTCTTTGCCTGTTTTTTTTCGGGAGCCAGTTTTTACTGGGCAGAGTTTCATCTGCACCAAGGCAAAGGGTTTGCTAAGGATTGGATTAATTTCGAATGGACGACTTTTATCGGGGATATAGGAAAAATAGAAAATCAAAAGATCACAGAAAGAGATATTCGATTAAATAGAGTAAATTTTTCAAATACACTGTTTAAAGGTGAAAGCAAACTTTCTTTTGGAAATTCATTTTTTTCATTATTAGGTGGTATTGATTTTAAGGGCGCTACTTTTGAAGAGAAGATTGCCATTGAATTCAAAGACACTGTTTTTGACAATGGCACAATTATTGATTTTCGAAATGTTGAGCTTCTAGATTTGAAGAGACGAATTACTTTTGATAATGTCGATATGTCATTGTGCCTATTTGCAGGAACTTATTTGAGACATATTGATGCTAGGGAAATCAGATGGAATAAATGGGCCAGGGAAATTAGATGGAATAAATGGCAATGGCGGCCTTTTTTTTATGGAAACAGAAATAAAATATTTGATGAGATACTTTGTTTTAAAAGTAGAAATAAAGTGTTGGATAAAATTGTGAGAATCCTTCATGATCGGAGTTACATGAAAATATTGGATACTATATCTGATATAAGAATGAGAGTTGAAAATGATTCTTATGGTGATTTAAATGAAAAAGAAGTAAAAATCGAAGAAGAAATTATTAAAGAAATAAAAAGAAAGCATGAATTAAAAGACAATAGTAGTAAAGACCAAAGAAAAGATGAAAGATATAGAAAAATAATATTGAGTGTTTCAGAAAAAGCAGAGAGAAAATACTTAATGAGATTGTTTTTTAATGTGAGAACAGAAGAAAAGGGAAGAATCTATGAAAATCTAAAAAGAATTCGAGAAATTGATGAGGATGTAGTTAAGGAATTTATAAAAAAAATACTTGATAGGATACAACCAGAAGGATCAGAGCCAATACAAAATCAGGCATATAAAACCAAGCAATTGTATACACAGCTAAGCCTTAAATATGAAACCACAGGCAGATATCATGAAGCTGGTGATTTTTTTATCGGTGAAATGGAAATGCGTAGGAAGGATGAAGAGAATGAAAATTGTTTCAACAAGGTCATTCTTTGGTTATATAAAAAAATATCTTTATATGGAGAACGTCCTGCAAGAGTTTTGATTTATATTTTTATTCCAATGATATTGTTTACTTTCCCATACTTTTTTTGGGGATTGAAAACAGACAATTGCGATACAGAAAATGTTATAAATTATGCATGCAAATTTTCGACTCCTACTAAAGAATTTTGGACTGATCTAGGCAACACTTTATTATATAGCATTAGCAACTTTACTTTAGGTAGGACTTTTACTGATTTAATCCCTGCGAATTTCTTTACAGCCTGCATTACAATATTTGAAAATCTTGTTGGAATCGCTATTATCACTCTGTTTGTTTTATCAATGAATCGGAAGTTTAGGAGAATAAAGGATAGATAAGAAATAGTAAATTGTAAAAGTCAGGTGTAAAAGTCTAGTATATTCCGTATAGTGTATCCTCTCAGGGCCGCCGGTTTCGGAGGCTTCTTTAAGTGCGTCCATAACCTGATGGAGATATTCGGCGCGGACGTCTCCGCCGTTTCCCGGCGTCTCTCGGTCCTCAAGAACGCCCGGATCATTACAGACGACACGCGGGGCGCCGGGTTTTTCTTCTCCTCGGCGGTGTCGTGCATTATCATTTTTGCAGTCAGTCGAATCAATTCGTGTATTCGGGCACGTGCCGATCATGGACTTTTTTTCAGGAGATCCCGAATTTCGGTTAAAAGCCGTTCCTGTTCCGAGGGTTTCGGAGGCTCGGCTTCCTTTTCTTTCTGAAACCTGTTTATCACGCGGATAACCAGGAAAATCGAAAATGCGACGATCAGGAAGTCGATGATGGTATTGATGAAAACTCCGTAGTTGATAGCCACCGGGGCAATATCGCCGACACCTTCTTTCATGGTGAACATTAAATTTGAGAAATCGACCCCGCCAAGAACAAGCCCGATCGGCGGCATGAGCACGTCACTGACGAGCGAGCTGACAACCTTTCCAAAAGCCGCCCCGATGATGATACCGACCGCCATGTCAACCACGTTTCCGCGTACGGCGAATTCCTTGAATTCCTTTATCATTGACATAGTGAACCTCCTCGATAAACAATAGTTCCGTCTCCATTTAATATGAATTATCTACAAGATGCCGTCGCAAGTCAATGTCATAGTTGCGGCGCGCATCGACTGAAAAAGCCGGGTTCCTCCCGGACAGGTGGGCCGATAACGGGATTTTGTCCCTTGTCAGAAAGGAGCCGTCCGCATGTATGGACAGGGGGACGGCGCGCGGCCGCCCTCTCGGACACACGGAGATGCATAAAAACCACCCTCATTCCAACGGGAGAATATCTAGGCCGAGAGAGGGGAAATGAATACACGACAGGTTCACAGTGCTAAAATCCCGCTCACACACGCCGCATGGAAATTCCTTGACTTTCACACCCAAAGTAATAGTATCTGAAAACAGCATCTCGATATTCTCTTCACATCTTGCTTCCCACATACCTTTTTTAATCTGTTTCGGAGGAATATTATGAATTTAGGAGGCCTGGTCGCACGGAATGCGCGTACGATACCGGACAAAGAGGGGATCATTTACGAGAAGAACCGGTATACCTGGAAAGAAGTAAACGAGCGGGTGAATGCGATTTCGAATGAGCTTATCAAACAGGGAGTCGGAAAAGGCGATAAGGTCGCCATGTGGATGTTCAACTCGGATCTCTTCATGCTTGCCTTCTATGGGATCGTCAAGGCCGGCGGGATAGCCGTCCCGGTCAATTTCAGGCTGGCGGCCCCGGAAGCTGAATATATCTTCGACGACAGCGATTCGGTGGCGGTCATCTTTGACGATATTTTTGAAGAACCGATAATCGAGATGAAGGGCCGCCTGAAAAAGGTGAAAAATTTCTATTCCGCGGGCCCGTGTCGTTTTACGGGGTGTGATGCTCTTGAGGAGGTGATCGCAAAAGGTTCAAAAGACGAGCCGAACGTTGCGGTTGATGAGTTTGATGAGAGCGAGATCATCTACACCTCGGGCACGACCGGACGACCGAAGGGCGCGGTGCTCTTACATCACAGCCAGATGGTCATCACGACCACCATGGCGAGTCTTGTGGGGTTGAATCCGAAAGACAGGCTGCTTCATGCGGCGCCGCTCTTTCATTCCGCGGAGCTCAACCTCTACATGAATCCCGGGACGTATCTCGGGTGCACCCACGTGGTGAACAAGGAGTTCTGGCCCCCCGACAAGGTCCTTGATCTCATGGTGAACGAAAAAATAACGCAGTTTTTCGGCGCGCCGATCATGTACACCATGCTCATGGGAGTCCCCGATTTCGATAAGTACGACCTGTCTCACGTGCGGTTCTATGGATACGGGGCGGCGCCCATGGCCGCGGAATCGGTGAAAAACATGATGGAGAAATTCAAGACGACAAATTTCTTCTGCATGTGCGGCTTTACCGAGGGGGGACCCGGCGGGGTCGCGCTCCTTCCCGAAGATCAGATCAGAAAGGCGGGGGCAGGTGGGAAGTATGTGGTGAACATGGAGTCGAGGCTTGTCGATGAAAAGGGAAACACCATCACGGAGCCGGACGTGGTCGGCGAGCTGGTTGTGTCGGGAGACACCATCATGAAGGGATACTATAAGAGGCCCGAAGCCACGGCCGACGCCATAAAAGACGGCTGGGTCTATTCGGGAGACCTGGGCGTCATGGACGACGAGGGATACATCACCCTGGTGGACAGAAAGAAAGACATGATCATCACGGGCGGTGAAAACGTGTACAGCAAGGAGGTCGAGGACGCCATCTATGAAAACGCGAAGGTGGTGGAGGCCGTCATCATCGGATTGCCCCATCCCGACTGGGGGGAAACGGTAACGGCGGTGGTTGTGGTAAAAGAGGGGGAAGAGATGACCATCGAAGAAATGAGGGAATTTCTCAAAACACGGATCGCAGACTATAAGATTCCCAGAAAGCTCGAGGTAATTGACGCGCTGCCGAGAAACGTCTCCGGAAAGGTGTTGAAATATCAGCTGAGGGATCAGTTCAAAAAATAGATCATATATAAATAACGTATCAATGAGGGGGGCCAACATTTTTCATGTGAGCCCCCTTTTTTTACAGGGTATTGACAATCCGAGATGGTGTGCAGACAAGAGGAAAAGGACGGCACGACATTTTGAAGGCGGGATTGTTGGATATGGGGAAGATGTTGAGATTTCCGTGTGAAAAGGAGGTAAAACGTTGCAATCCTTTTTGCCGGTTGAATCGATCCGGGGAATTGACCCCTGTGTAAAAACATCGCCAACAGCCCCTCACATAACCGCTTTCCGGATGCGCCTTGCACCTGATGAAAAGTCAATATTGTGATGTTCCCTCTCCATTTTATCATTGACAATTCCCTGTGTATTTGGCAAAATAGACAAATAGTGATTCGAAAAGCGCATCAAAAAGCGTGATAGAAGTATGACGGAAGGGAATCCGCCGTGAGCGGCGGGGCCGATCTCAATACTTTTTCAGAAGAGTTTTTTATGGATGATCGGACCAGACGGTACCTAGAGGAGAAATCGAGGGTATTCAAAGCCCTGGGGCATCCCACCCGGCTTTTCATCGTGGAGGAGCTGGCGAGGGGGGAGCGGTGCGTCCATGACCTGACGGAGATGATCGGGGCGGATATCTCCACCGTCTCCCGGCATCTCTCGGTCCTCAGGAACGCCCGGATCATCAGCGACGACAAGCGGGGCGCCCAGGTTTTTTACTCCCTGGCGGTGCCGTGCGTGATCAACTTCTTCTCGTGTGTGGAGAACGTATTGGATACCGTGGCCGAGGATATCGACGCGGTCCGGGAGAACCGAGATACCGCGGGAACGTAATGGCGCCGCACGACGCAATACAACAACACGGGAAAAAATGATGAATTGAATAGATAACTCGGTGCTTTTGCTTCTTTTTTTTTGGGCGATTTAGCGAATTTGCCAAATCACCAATAAATGTTCAGGACATCGGAAACAATGAAAACTGGGAGTGAAGCCGGACACCGTTTTTTTCACACATCTTGAGATACAAAGGCACGATAGGATATGGACACGAAACAGGAATTGAAAATTGCAGGGATAATGGCAGGGGTGTTCCTCGCCGCTTATTTTCTGCCGGTGGGAAGCGACCGGTTCGACAATGCAATACTGGAGGGCTTCTATCTTCTGAGGGAATACGCCCGTCTCCACGTGATCACCTGCCTTGTGCCGGCGTTCTTCATCGCCGGGGCGGTGACGGTTTTTCTCTCCAGTGAGGCGGTGATGAAATACCTGGGCGCCGGGGCGAAAAAGGTTGTCTCTTACGGCGTGGCATCGGTCTCCGGCTCGTTCTTGGCGGTGTGCTCCTGCACGATACTCCCCATGTTCGCGGGGATCTACCGGGTGGGCGCGGGATTGGGTCCGGCCACCACGTTCCTCTACGCCGGTCCGGCCATCAATATCCTCGCCATCGTCCTGACGCTCAGGGTATTGGGCCTGGAGATCGGCCTGGCCCGGGCCGTGGGCGCCGTCGTCTTCAGCGTGGTCATCGGTCTCTTCATGCACCTGATATATCGAAACGAGGAGCGGGAAAAGGCCGCCGCCCAGGCCAATCTTCCCCCGGCCCACGTGACCCGCCCCCTGTGGCAGAACGCCCTGTTTTTTGTGGCGCTCCTGATCATCCTGGTCTTCGCAAATTGGGGCGCCCCCAGGGGGGGCTCCGTCGTGTGGGAGGCGATATACAATGCGAAGTGGATCGTCACGGCGATCGGCGGGCTGGCCCTTGCGGTGATGCTCGTCATGTGGTTCGGCGTCCGGTGGTGGAAGGTAGGCCTGGGCGTTGTCGGGACGGCGGCGGCGGCGTTGTTCTTCCCCGGCCTTCCGGTGGTCCCCTTCGCCGCAGGCATGGCGGCGTTGGGCGTCGTCACCGCCACCGATCCGATTGAAGACGGAGAGACACGGCAGTGGTTCGAGTCCACCTGGGACTTCGCCAAGCAGATACTGCCGCTTCTGTTCATCGGTGTCTTCGTGGCGGGGATCCTGTTGGGCCGCCCCGGCCACGAGGGAATCATCCCGTCCGCCTGGATCTCCGCCGCCCTGGGGGGAAATTCGTTGGCGGCCAATCTCTTCGCGTCGGTGGCGGGCGCCTTTATGTACTTCGCCACCCTCACCGAGGTCCCGATCCTCCAGGGATTATTGGGGGCGGGAATGGGAAAGGGCCCGGCCCTGGCGCTGCTTCTGGCGGGCCCGGCCCTGTCGCTCCCGAACATGCTGGTCATCAAAAGCGTCATGGGCGCGAAGAAAACCCTGGTGTATATCCTATTGGTGGTGGTTATGTCCACCGCCGCCGGGACGTTTTACGGAGCGATATTCTAACAACGAAAAATGATACGGGAGAATGATCGATGAAAAAAATTCAGATTCTGGGCACCGGCTGCCCGAAATGCATGAAGCTCGCCGAAAACGCCGAGAAGGCGGCCCGAGAGCTGGGGATAGACTTTGAGCTGGTGAAGGTCTCCGAGATAGACGAGATCACCTCCTTCGGCGTGATGTCGACCCCCGCCTTGGCGGTGGACGGAGAGGTGAAGCTCGCAGGGAAGACTTCTTCAACAGAAGAAATCAGGAATATACTAAATGAAGAATAGCAAAACATTGAGATAAAACGGATATTGAAAATGTATAAAAAACATACTATATTCTACTGATTATTCTGATTGCTCCGCCTGGGCATGGGAGCACAACATAAAGTTGAAAGAGATCGGAATCGAAGAGGGGGTGGTGTTGTATTGCTCGGTTCGGTTTCTGAAAAGGGTATCGGAAAATCAAAAAACCCGTGTTTGTCTTGAAAAGAGTTTGAGACGGAAACACTCAAAAAAAGGGAGCCGTGAAAAATGGAATTGACACATATAATTGTTTTATTACTGACAGGTGTGGTTGTCGGGATTGTCTCCGGGATGCTCGGTGTCGGCGGATGTTTCATAATGGTCCCCGTCCAGTTTTGGGTGTTAACATCAGTAGGCGTAGATCCAACCATTGCGATTCGCGTGGCTTTCGGTACAAATCTGCTTGTCGTCCTGCCGACCGCATTGAGCGGTGCCTACAGACACAATAAAAAGAATTCGGTTTTGTGGAAACAAGCGATCACTCTCGGAGTCTTGGGAGGCAGTGCTGGTTTTGTTGGCGCGTTCGTAGCTTCACATTTGCCGGGTAATGTTTTGAAAATCATATTCGGTTCTGCAATCCTCCTCGGTTCTTTGAGAATGATTACCGCAAAACCGATGAGAGCCGAAGGAGAAATAAACAAGAATATTGTCAATTACATTGTTTGGGGATTGATTCTGGGATTTATTACCGGTTTGATCGGTATTGGTGGTGGTGTGTTGATAATCCCTATCATGATACTATTTCTAAATTTCAACATGCTTGAAGCGGTCGGAACATCAACCGGAATGATGATATTCACCGCTATCGGTGGTGCTTTGGGTTACATGCTCATGGGATTGGGAGAAAGCGGTTTGCCCGGCTATTCAATTGGATATGTAAATCTTTTACAGTGGATTCTCTTGGCGGGAACAAGCATCCCCATGGCACAGGTTGGCGCTCGTATTGCCCACAAGATCAACCAAAAAACTCTAAAATGGATTTTTATCGTTGTAATGGTCTATATGGGATTAAAGATGATAGGTGTTTTCACCTGGGTGGGTTTGCCGTTATAAGCAAGTTTGGTGAGTATCAGCAATATTGCCTGGTAAAAACGAGAATATGTAAAGATACATTGGTTTTTTCTCAAGCATTTTATTAGTTTGGAGGGAAAAGAACATGCTAATCACACGAAAGATGGTGCGCCTTTTTAGTAATTGTGTTTTTTTACATTTTTTAACATATTGAAAGGAAACATTATCCGGTAATGACACTGTGTGTTGGGAGACGTTCCTTCACAGGATTTCCCCCACGGTCTCTGATATCAGGATCATCGGTATCGAGGATATGAAATAGTGTCGGCAGATGATATCAGCACACAAAAACGCCCTCTCCATTTGATGAAGAGGGCGTTTCTTTTCGTTTTTGTATGCAATAGAAATTATTCGTCTAACCGGTCGAAACACCTATTCGGGGGGGATGCGGATCGTCTGCCCGGGATATATGAGGTCCGGATTTTTAATGATTTCCTTGTTTGCTTCGAATATCTTCATGTACTTGTTGCCGTCGCCGTAGTATTTCTTCGCGATCTTGGAGAGGCTGTCTCCCTTGACAATGGTATAAAATTCACTCGCGCCGCCGCCGCCGGAACCGATACCCTGGGCGCCGGCCGCTCCGCCGACCTTCATCTCTTCGGTTTCAACCTTGCCCACACCGGCGATGTTGCCCGCCATGAGGATGGCCTTTTCCAGGACGTCCTCGTTCTCGGCGTCGCCCTTGAGCTTGATCATGTCGCCGACCATATCCACCGCCAGGTCTTTGACCTTGCCGCCCAGGGCCTTTTTGAGGTAATCCTGTATATTTGCCGGTTTTTGCGCTTCGGCCTCGTCACCCTTCAGGATGGCTTCGCCGGCGTCTTTTACGAATTCAAACAATCCCATGTTCGTTCCTCCTCTTTCAAATTATATATATTGATTGACTAAAAATTATAGCACAGCACAATCCGAAATAACAGATCAATATTCCACCTTCGGTGGTAAAGATTTCGCCTGTTCCACCCAGCTTTTCACGCCGTTTTTCGAGGGAAGCTTTCTGACCAGTTTTTTGTTGCTGTTGGTTTCCTTGATACTTTCGTAGAGATTGTCGGCGTTTCGGTTTCTCAATTCCTTGACGGTATCAACTCCCGCCTCTTCCAGGAGGTCCGAGTATTCCTCGCCGATACCCTTTATACGCATCAAGTCCGAAAGGTTCACCCATTCCAGGATCAGTGCGTGGCCGATGCCGGTGGATTTTTCAAGATCATCCCGGCCTGCGGGGGTTCTGCCTTGTTCAAGAAGGTCCTTCGTCGTTCGAATACCGACGGCGTTGAGTTTTTGGGCGTACACGGGCCCGATCCCTTCAATGTCCTTGATCGGATATTTCATGAATTACCTCCTAATATGGTATATTTTATGTTTTAATTAATGGTATCTCCCGGGAGGTGAAAAGGCAAGGAGAAAATAAAAAAGTGTTGATATGTGAGAAAGCAAATTTACATTAGTAAAATTTCTTACCGTCAAAACAGGACGGCAAAACGAAACCGGAGACGACGTCGTCCCCGGTCTCTTTGTGTTTTCCGCTATTCCGGTTCGGGGTCAGTCCATATCGACTTCCGTCTTGCAGTTGCGGCAGCGCTTGGCGCCCCTGAACAGCTCATAGCCGCACTCGGGACATGTGTAGCGGGCGTGTTCAGCGGCCACCCACGCCTCGGTGCCCATCTCCCGCCACTGGGGAACGGCCCGGAGGATGACCCGTTTGCCCACCTCTATCGGAAAGGTCTCGATATGTTCACAGGGAAATTCATCGCACTGGTAGCAGCCTTCGTACCCCTTCTCTTTCGTGCAGTCCTTGATGTGACACATAGTGCAGAATTTAAAAGGGTTTTCCGAAAGGCATCCCTCGCACCTGATCTCGTCGGCGGTGACGCCGTATATGCCGCAGAGGCGCTCCTTGAATTTTTGATTATCGTCCCGGTGGGCGATCATGATCGCGCATACGCCGCAGTAGAGCCCGCAGGGGGCCAGCCATTCCTTGTTGATCTCCATGTTCAATACTCCATACAGGGGTAAGAAAATATGTGGTCTTCGTGTTGACGCGGTTTTTATCCGCGTTCCGTGCTTGTCGAAAACCGGTCGGCAATGACTCCGGCGAGCCTGACGGTGTGCTCCCGTACCTCCTCGAGTGTCCTCCCCGGGTAGGTGGCATAGCTGATCATCACGCCGTTCAGGGCGGAAAAGAGGGCCTGGGCCGTCGAGCGGTTGTCCCCATCCGGCGAGTGGAAGGTGATGACATCTTCGATCACGTCGAGAAAGCTTCGCATGAGCGGATTCAGCTTCGCCACCGCCTCCGGGGAAATCCTCCCCCCCACCATAAAGTGCGCCATCATCTGGTAGAAGGAGAGATTGTCGTTGAGAAAAGTCACGTATCGCTGACACAGGGTTTGGATATCCGGGGGATTCCCTCCCTCCACCTGGCTGCCCAACTCCTCCACCAGCTCCCGGGTTCGTACGGATATGATGTCGATGAAGAGGTCGTCCAGGTTTTCGTAGTAGCGATAGATGGTGCCGGGGCTGACGCCGGCCTCCCGGGCGATTTCCCGAACGGTGACGTTTTTGAAATCGTTCTGGGCGAACAGCGTGAGGGCCGCCGAGAGGATCAGCTCCCGACGGGCCTCCCGCTCCTTGTTTCTGAGGTCGTCGAATGTTTCTATCGTCATGGTTTCTTTGTTGTATCTGTTCTCTCAACCGTTGAAGGTGAATTTCATGGTAACGACACACTCTTTTCCCCGGTACTTGAGGCACCGGCTGAGGTCCGGAGTTCGCTCATAGTCGAGCTCCATGGCGTCGAGCCATCCCTCGATCCGCTCGAAGATGCCGCACTCGTACTCTTCTATCACGCCGAATTTCGTCATCCCCCGATGGGCGAAGCAGTCTTTTATTCGAAAGATCATTCGGTCGTCGTCGGTCCACTCAATGTCGAAATCCATAAACGGTGGTACCAGAAGCAACATGCCCTCCTCGGCGATACGTTTTACCTCGGCAAGGTTTTTCGGCATCGGAGCATCGGTCTGTTTCAGAAAGCGCGCAAATTCGATTTGCCCCAGCTTTCGGCAGACCCTGAGGTTCATGGGTGACGCCTCTTTCATGCCCAGGGCACCGGCGGCTTCCGCGTACCAGAGGGCGTCGTGGGTCATCCAGTTTTTCATGATGTATTCATGCCGCTCGGTCTCATCAAGGGGTCGAAAACTCATATCCTCACTCCAGTACGTCATGGATCGAAGGTTCGGAGCCGTATTGAATACGACGGCCCTCCCCGGTGATTATTGCACTGTTTTAAAGCCTAATCGGCGGCGTCGTTGTGCACCTGCCACATGTCGTCGTCGGTGAATATCCGCTCTGATTCGTCCGGATTCATAGCGTCCCGCTCCAGCTCCCGTCGGTTGTAGGGCTGGTTGAGCACCTCGTCGTAGTATTCGTGCTGAATGAGGAGACTCATGATCTCCGAGGTCCCTGTCCAGATGAGGGAGAGGCGGATATCCCTCAGCGCCCGCTCGATGGGATAGACGTCCGTATAGCCGATGCCGCCCATGACCTGCATGGCGTTATTGACCACATTCCACGCGGTTTTGGTGGTGAACTTTTTCGCCTCGCTGACCAGGCGGCGGACGTTGGGGTAATCTGCGTCGATGGCCTTGGCTGCGGTGTATACCAGCCCCCGGGCGGCGTCGAGCTCCGTGATGGAGTCTGCGATCAAGAAGTTGACGGCCTGGAATTTCCTGATGAGCCGCCCGAACGCCGCGCGCTTGTTCGAATAGCGAAGGGCCACATCCAGCGCCCCCCACACCCCCAGGCACCCAGCCGCCGAGGTCATCCGCTCGGGGATCATCATCTGGTTAAAGCAGATCGCCCCGCCGTGGAGTTCCCCCACGACGTTTTCCCTTGGGACCTTCACGTTGCGGAACACCAAACGGCCGGTGCCGCCGCCCCGGCAACCCAAAAGGCCGTACTGATACTCCACCTCGACTCCCGGCCCCTTATCCACGATCAACAGGCTGATCTTGCTGTACTTGTGGGCGTCGGGATCGAAGTTCGTCTTGCAGTAGACCAGAAAGAAATCCGCCCCGTCGGCCCCTACGACGAAGCGCTTCTGACCGTTGAGGATGAAGTGATCTCCCTTAAGCTCCGCTTTCGTGGTGGCGCCGAAGAAATCGGAGCCGCCCCTCGGCTCGGTCAGCGCCTCGGCGGAGATGAGCTTTCCCTCCAGCATGGGCTTGAGGTATTTCTTTTTCTGCTCGTCGGTGCCGAAGACGGAAAGCGCCTCCCCAACAATAGAGGGCATGGAATAGGCGCACCCTAAAGCCATCCCCAGGCTACCGATTTCCTCCAGGGCCGCCACCTCCGCCGCCCAGGAGAGGCCCCGGCCGCCCCATTTCTTGGGGAAGCGGACGCCGATGAGGTTTTTTGCCGCCAGCTTCTCCACATACTCCCGGGGATAGGTGATCTCGTCGTTGTCCATGGCCCGGAGAAAATCCGGGGTGATCTCCTCCCGGACGAACGCCCGTACCTCGTCCCGGTAGGCCAACTCTTCCTTCGTTAATAAAAAGTCGTACATGGCGTATCCTCCATCGTATCGATTTGTATGGTGAGTGTTTATTGTTAAGATGGTTTGAAATATTGTTCAGTATAGTAAACGCTGTTTATTCTGTCAATAGAAATCATCCGAAAACGGATAATCCATGGGTGTTTGCTCCTTTGTGTGGGATGGAGGATGACGCCGGGTACGCGGATATCGTGCCCGTACAGATATGGAAGGGTGGGGATGGCAGGGGGATGAGGTGAAGACGCCGACGGCAATCATCATCCCCTAAAAAAGGGTGCGGCCCGGACATCGTCCGGGCCGCTGGTATGAAAAAATATAAAAGAGGGTATAAATGGGGTATATGAGTATTGGATATCTATTTTCAACTATACGATATCATGTGAGGGATACGAGACAGTGACAGGCGTCACAGATAAACGTTTTTTTGAAGTATCGGAAAAACATTCAACCCCTATCGTCAGTGTTCGTCGTTTCGGGCGGGCGTTACGGAATAATGACGTCGGCAAAACGACGCTGTGGGGTGGGTTCGATGCTTTTTCACGATGCGGGGTTGTGTTTTATCCTCGAAGCGGCCCGGGAAAGGAAGAAAACGACTCTCTCACGTGCATTTCCGACTGTGTCTTCTAAAAAAGCCGACGCGTTTCTATTTATGAGGACCCCGGGGCATGCACATCCATCGCTTATCGTTCGACCTGGATCATCGATGGGGCGGGACGTATTCTCCGTAGGTATATCCTGTTTATAGTTCGTCGCGCCATCGGGCGTATCGATTCATGGCCGCCAATGCGGCGGCGGCCCGCTCCGGCGTGGGAAACACCGGGACGTCCATCTCCATCATCCGGGCCACGGGCGTATCGAGCTTGCCGTTGAACGACGCCGCGACGAGGGGGATGCCGCTGTTTGCGACGTTGCGGACGAATGTTTCGAGGAGATTTGTGAGGTATTGATCGTATCCATCGAGCATCTCGGCTTCGGGGCGTTTGAGGATCTCCATCTTCTTTTTCGCATGGGCACCGCTAAAAACCCCGTAAAAGAGAACCGCATCCGCCTCGCCGCTTTCAATGACGAGCTTTGGAACGGTGATAAAAAACTTTTCGAGATCGAAGTCCATGGTGATGTCCACGGGATTGCCGACCTGGGCGGTATGGACGACGACGTCTCTGAGTTTTTTCTGGAGCGTGGGCGAGAATTCGGGAATCGAGAGACCCTGCCTGGCCGCGGCGTCCACCATCGAGGTGCCGGGACCTCCGGAATTGGTGATGACCGCCACCCGGTTTCCCCGGGGAAGCGGCTGGACGGAAAAGGCGTGGGCGAAGTCGAACAGGTCTCCCACACTGGCTGCCCGGATGACACCGGTCTGGTGAAACACGGCATCGGCGATGGCGTCGTCTGTGGCCACGGCCCCGGTGTGGGATTTCCCCGACCGGGAGCCCTCCTCGGTGCCGCCCACATACAGGACCACCACCGGCTTTTTCCCGGTCGCATACCGGGCCGCCTCCAGGAACTTATTTCCGTCGGAAAATCCCTCGATGTAAGCGGCCACCGATCGGGTGTGCTCGTCATCGGCGAAGAAAACCAGGGAATCTGCTATGTCGATGTCCGACTGGTTCCCGGCGCTGACGGCGCTTGAGAGGTTGATGCCGTGCTGGGAAAAATAGTAGAGCGGCTGAGTGACGTAACTGCCGCTCTGGGACACCAGACCCATCGCTCCGGGCTTTCCTTCGGAGTAAAACATCGAGCAGTTGAGCTTGACGGACGTATTGATGATGCCGATACAGTTCGGGCCGGTAAAGCGGATGCCGTGCTTTCGCGCCGTGGCCAGGAGCTCTTGCTCCAGGGCGGCGCCCTCCGGCCCCATCTCCCGGTATCCCGCGGTGATGACGACAGCGTTCATGATGCCCCGTTTTCCGCAGTCTTCCAGTACCGTGGACGCCACCGTGTTCGGGACCACGATGATGGCAAGATCCACAGGCTTCGGAAGGTCTGCTATGGAGGGGAACACCGGAACCCCAAGGGCGGTTTTCGCCTTGGGGTGTATGGCGAAGATATCGCCCTCGAAGCCGCAGGCGATGATGGTGGAAAGCAGGTTCGTTGCGGGATTTGAAAAATTGTCGGACGCCCCCACCACGGCCAGGGAAGAAGGTGTGAGGATTCGCTTCAGGGCCGCCGCAGAGTCGAGGAGGTCGGGGTTCATGTGTCATCCTTTCGGTTCATGTGTCGCCCGGAGGAAACGGTCACAGAGTCGGCCGGAATCAGGTTTCTTATTATACGGTGCCGTAAAGCGGGATGTCAATATGGATATCAATATAAAAAGTAAAAGGAAAGCAATATCGTTTTATTTCGGCACAGCACGGGCCGTCTCGCGTGATGTGATCTGTGCCTGTGGTGAAACGGGGCGTTTTTCTCCCGGGTGTTTCCGGTTGCCTCATGACGCGTGTGTCTGGTACTATGGTACAATATCCATCGTCATCGACTGCGGGAAGACAAAAGGAAGCACGGTATGTATACGGTGAGATCGGTCACCACCAGAGCCCTCTCCAGATATTGGCGGGGGGTGGATGCGGCCGCCGCTTTTGCCGCTCCCGATCATATCCCTTCGGGTCTTGTGACCTTTGCCGCCGCCCGGGGCAGCCTGGGGCCGGTGGCCGACGCACTCGAGGTGTGGGGATTGGCGGAACTTCTCCCTGATGGGGACCGGGCGGATATGAAGGCCGCGCTTGTCAGGAGCGAGCTGTTCAACCACGCCCAGTCACGGGCCGTCTCGGAGTTCCTGTCGCTGTCCGGTGATGCCGGTGTGCCGGTGGTCCTCTTTAAGGGCCATGATCTGATCAACCGCTATTACACAAAAGATATCCTTCGCCCCACCACCGACGCGGATATCCTGATCAGAGAAGGAGACAGACGTGAAGTTGAGAGGCTCCTTTCGGCGTCCGGATTTTCCCCCCCCAATGGATCGGGGTCGAGCTGGACCCGGGGGGCGCTGGCTATCGACGTACACACCGAATATGTGGACGCCCGGAGGATATCCGGCAGGCGCCACCTTCCGCGCATCCCCACGGAACATATCTTCGGGGCGGCAAAGCCCCAGAGACTTCACGGCGCCCCCTATCTGTCTCCGGATCCGTATCATACCCTTGTTCTGACGGCGCTGCACGCCCTGACCCATTCCTATCTGATGGATTTCTGGTTTCTGGATATCGCCGTCGTCATCGCGTCCATGGGGGAGGATTTCTCATGCGACACGCTTCTGGCGGAGGCGGATCGGTACGGTCTCGGTTTTTCGGTCGAGCCGATGCTCTGGGCGCTGGGGAGTCTCTTTCTCTATCCGCTGCCGGAGGGATTCCTCGAAACCGTGCGGCCGAGTCCGCTCCTCCGGCGTTTGATAAGGAGTGCCACGGAGCGCACGGAGTATCTGTTCTTCGGCGAGGCGGTGCTCGGATTACATGTTGACACGTATAAGAAAAAATTCTATTATTTTAGGGGGCTTATATTCCCGGGACGGGAGGTCGTCGCCCGGGAGCTGGGTGTCCGCAGAGGGGGGTCGATGCGGCTCTTATTTCTCCGGGCGGCGCACCTGTTGAGATCCCTGGGGCGTATCGTGATACACACCCGTGGGATCGGGGGCTCGGACGGCGGATCCGGAAAAAAGGCGCGCTGATCCGTCTCATACCGTCTGGAGGCGCCGTGTGTGGCCGTCTCTTTCGACGACCGCCCGTTTTATATGGAATGCCATCGTGCCGGTTGAGCCTTGCGGATTGTCGGCGTCATTTCGTGACGGGGTCGGCGAAAAACGCAATGAGATATAAGCTTCGAGTCGTCTTATGCGGAAGGGGTACAATCCTCATCTCCGACCGCGCGCTTCATGACACGGCCGAAAGCACCTTCGATTTGCAATCGCCCGGGGGAAAACGCATGTTTCCCCAGCCTTTTTATATCCAGATAACGGGAGTGCCGAGGAGTGCTCGGAAGGTTTTTTCTGTTTTTTCGAGGCGCCTACAAACAGGCGGCGGCATTCCCCCGATGGCTGCCGGGCGGCATCGTGTTTTCACGCAAAGAGACGGCGCTCGTCTCCCACCTCGACGACGGATCGTGTGTGGTGTTCAATCTCTCAGACCGCATGTCCTACCTCCTCAACGAGACGGCGGGCATCGTCATCGGGCTGTCCGATGGTGGGAGAAGCATCCGGGCCGTTGCACGGGAAATGTGCGATATCTATCGGATCGATGATCGGCGAAAGTCTCGAGAGATCGTCGGTGACGTGAAACGCGTGTATCGACGGCTCAGTCGGTTCGGCATCGTATCTCGGGAGGGCAAAAACCGATGAAATACCTGCGAATGAAACCCGGTCTGGTCCTCCGTACCGAGGAAGACGGTGCGTTTTTGTTCGATCCACTCGACGATATATTGGTGTGCGTGAATGAAACGGGCCTGGAGGTCGTACGGTCTCTGGAGGAGGGGAGATCGATGGATCAAATCATCGAGAGGCTCACCGATCTCTACCCGGATATCGAACGGGAGAGCCTCATCGCGGATGTAGACTCCTTTGTCCAAAAGCTCGTTGAACGGGGGCTGGCGGAGTCCTGAGCTGCTTGCGAACGATCGGGCGATCGCGTCGCCCACGGGGAGGGAGACGTTTCCCCCAGATAGAAAGAAGAGGACCTACCGGCATGACTGATATCATCCAATCGGAAATAATCGGGGCCTCACCCGCCGAGTCGGAATTCCTCGCGCCGAAGATACCTTCAGCCCCGATATCACTGTTCATCTCCATCACGTCCCGGTGTAACATGGCCTGCCGTCACTGTGCCGTATACAGCCCGGAGATACACTACGGGCAGGACCTGAGCACCGAACAGTGGCTCTCGTTCTTCAAGGAGATCGAGCGTCTCCAACTGTTCAAGGTCAAGATCAGCGGCGGCGAACCGTTCGTCCGTGAAGACATCTTCACGCTGCTGGACGCCCTGTACGCTCTCCCCATACGGCTGTCCATTAATACAAACGCGACGCTCATCGATAAGGACGCCGCCCGTCGCCTGGCGTGGTATAGGGATCGGCTTGATGACATCATGGTGAGCCTCGACGGCTCCTGCCCCCGGACGTATGACGCCCTGCGGGGATCCGGGACCTTTGAACGGGCCGTCCCGGGGATTGAGTCTCTGGCCGAGCACGTTGGGAAGGTGACGGCGTACTGTACGGTGACCCGTCTCAATATGGACGAGCTCCCCCGGATTTTCGAACTGTCCCGGGATCTCGGGATCACGAGCATCAAGTTCAACGAGCTTTTGCCTGAGGGAAGGGCGGTCGCGAACGGGGCCGATCTTCACCTGCACAGGTCCGAGCGCAGTGCCGTTATCGATCGGCTCAAGGAGATAAAGGAGGTCGGCGGGGGCGTGGCCGGGACGTTCTTCGAGGTGGACGATATCTTCGACTCAGTACGGTGTCTGGAGGGGCACGGGGCCGCCGATGATGCGCTTCCTTCCTTTCTGAGCGGATGCGGTGCGTTGGTGCGGGAGTGTGCCGTCAGGCCGGACGGGTGGGCGACGCCGTGCGATCGACTGCCGGCGTTAACCGCCGGACATATCCTCGAGACCCCCCTGGACGTCATATGGCGGGAGTCGGAGACTTTTGCCTTTTTTCGAAGCAGGTTCATCACGCCGCTTTTATCTCTTCCCCAGTGCGCCGATTGCCCCTACACCGCCGGGTGCACGGGGGGATGCCCCGCGGGGGCGTATGCGGCGCATGGAACGATTATGGCCCCCGATCCCGCATGCTGTTATCGTCTTCACACGCAGGGAAATATATAATGCAACCCGGCGCCGGAAAACACGATCCGCCCCTTCCCCATCTCAGGTGGCTCTATCTTTACCTGACCGATGGATGCAACCTCAGGTGTGTTCATTGTTGGCTGTCGCCCCGGTATGTTCCGGACACGTCCAAACAACGAGGGCTGACGGCGGATGATGTGGCCCGGCTGATTCAGGAAGGGCGGCCGCTGGGAGTCGGCGCCGTAAAGCTGACCGGCGGCGAACCGCTGATGAACGACGAGTTTTTTCGGATCGTCGAGGTTTTGGCCGCGGAAAACGTGAGAACCACCGTGGAGACAAACGGGGTGCTTGTCGATGAAGAGACCGCTTCATTTCTAGGCGCGCACCGTGTCAGTCACGTGAGCGTCAGCATCGACAGTCACCGCTCGTCCTTTCACGATCGATTCAGGGGGGTCCCCGGCGCTCTGGACAGGTCCGTCGACGGTATCGAGCACCTGGTCGCCCACAAGATACCGGTACAGATCATCATGAGCCTGACGCGCGACAACGAGGAGGATATCGAGGGCGTTGTACGGCTGGCGGAAGAATTGAAGGCGGCGTCCGTAAAAATAAATCCGGTCATGCCCGTCGGACGGGGAGACGGGATGATCAAAGAGAAAAAAAACCTGCCGGTGGCCAGGCTGATGGCGCTGGATCGGTGGCTGGAAGCGGATATCACAAAGCGGTACCGGATGAACGTCATCATGACGCTCCCATCGGCGTTCAAGTCGATCCAAAGCTTCTTCAGCGGCTCCCGGTCGGAATGCTATATCCTGAACATCCTAGGCGTCCTCGCCAACGGGGATATATCTATCTGCGGCATCGGGACCGCCGTACCTGAGATGGTCATGGGAAACATCCGAACCGATTGTCTGAAGGATATCTGGGAGACGAGTCCCATCCTTCTGAACCTGCGCGAAATTGTGCCCGACGGCATGGAGGGGGTGTGCGGAAGATGTCTGTTGAAAAAAAGCTGCCTCGGCTCCTGCAGGGCCAACGAGTACGTCCTGTCGGGAAGCCTCGCCGCACCCTACTGGATGTGCAGGGAGGCCTATGAACGGGGCATCTTTCCGACTTCGCGTCTCCTGTAATGGATATGACACGCCGGTGTATCCAGGTGGGCGGCGTTGGTGTTGAGCTGACGATCGGGGAGGCAAAAAGTAATTATATCTGGTCCGAGGTGGATCGTGTGTTCGATGGGTTTCTGGCAGAAGGGGGGAATATCGATTACCGGCTTGTGCTCCACTCGTTTGGGGACAGGGGCCCGGGCGATCCCGTCCGCATGCCGGCCCGGCGTGAGATGATGAGGATGAAGAAGGCTCTAGAGCGGCGGTTTCCCTTTACCGGACTGCCCCGTTGGGATACGACCGCAAGAGGTAAAAACCGTCGCGCATCGGTCCTTCGAAAGGGGGCGTTTGGTCGATTGTCCCTTCGGGCGATCGAGGACGGACGTGCATCACTGGTGATAACGCCGTCGTTTCTCCTGGCGGTGGATCACGAGGAAAGAAGCGCGGACGCCCTTCTTTTCGACCGTGAAGGCGACGGTCCTTATGATGCGGCGCTGGCCGTGCAGGCGCTCTATGGGGTGGTGCTGCCGGAATACGGCGGGATGATACTGCACGCGGCGGCGATCGATGCGGGAGATCGAGGTGTATTGTTGGTGGGCGGCGCCGACGTCGGGAAGACCACGGTGTCCTCGCGGGTGCCGAAGGATCGGCTGCTCGCCGACGACGGGGCGGTGTGCATCTGTCGCGATGGAAGGGTGTCCCTCGTGCCGTCTCCCTTTACCCAGACGCCGGTGGACAACACCCGGGCCCGCACTGTCGGGTTGGCTTCTCTGATGTTTCTCATCCAGGATGAAGCTGACTATGCGGAAACACACCCGCCGGGGGAGGCGATGGTGTCTTTGTTGTCCAACCACATACATTTTTTTCGATTTATGAGCCCCCAAAACGCACGACTTTCGTTTCATATAATTGAGCGGATTATCAATACGGCAACGATAGAGCGCCTCTTTTTCAGCCTCGATTTTGATCCAACGCTATTTTTTACGGAGAAGGAATATGTCCGATAAGTCCGATAAGAAGAAGAAATATGAGCCCCCCGCTATCATCGACGTGCATGTCGCGTATACGCAGGCGGTGGGCCAGTCGGTGTGCAGCCTCGGCTCCCGCGCCATGTCCGACTGCACACGGGGTCAGCAGCCGATCGGATCATGTACCCAGGGGAACGCGCAGTATTTTCAACAATGCCACGACGGCTGGTCCAACGATTATCGATGCATCACGGGATCCGTTCCCGGCGGCACGGGGTGCTCGGCGGGAGACAAACCCTGAACGAAAACAGTCTGTTTCAACGTGAATGATGTGTCATGAGACAATCGAATGAGACGTCGTTGATGCGTGATCGATATCGCCGCCTTATGTTTTCGGGCTTCAGCATGTATCCCGGGCTCAGGCCCGGCGACGGTATCGTCACAAGAGAGATGCCGGTTTCGGATATCGTCCCCGGATGTATTGTCTGCGTGGACGACCGGGACCGCACGGTCGTCCACCGGGTGCTTTCCGTTGAACGGTCCGCTTTCGGTACGCGTATCGTCTTAAAGGGGGACAACCTGCCCGAACCCGACGAGCCGGTGTTGCTTCCGGGCGACTTTTGCCGGTGCGTTTCGATGATTATTCGAAACGGGAGGCTCAGAAGACCCCGGCAGGGGCGGGTCAGCTCTTTTTTGTGCGCCCGCAACCTGACCGCCGGCATACTCACGGGAGGCGTAAAAAGGATGTTGTTCCGGACGCCGTCACGGATGTATTCTTTAATCGCTCGATATAGAAAGGTGAAGCGGTATGACCGGGCAAGGTGAACCGATCACCATCGGGGATTACTGCCGCCGGGCGGCGGAGCTCTTCGGAGAGAATGAGGCCTTCATCTGTCCCCGTTCCGGGAGGCGTCTCAGTTATCGGGAGCACAATCGGCGTGTCAATTCAGCATACCGGGGGTTGAAAGATATCGGGCTGAGGAAGGGGGAGATTGTCTCTCTCTTATGTGACAACAGAATAGAGGATTTTGAATTGCTGGCGGCCCTGTCAAAACTGGGGTGTATCGGCATGCCGCTGAACTCCCGGCTCATGCCGGAGCATGTGATGCGGCACATGGAATTTACCGACGTGTCCGCCGTCGTCTTCGGGCCGGAGGCGATCGGAGTCGCGGATCGGATCCACACGAGTCCCGCCCGGCCGAAACATTTTATCGCCGTCGGGTCTGATGTTCCGGGATACGCCCACTCATACACTGCGATGATCGAGGGGGGGGATGACCGGGCGCCGGACGCGGCGTCTTCCATCGACGACGATTTTTGTTTCTATTTTACCTCCGGCACCACGAAAAGCCCCAGGGGGTATATCATCACACATCGCCAGAACCAGCCCTATACACGGATGGCCGTCGAGCAGGGGGTGACCGAAGATGAGAGGATACTGGCCGTGCTTCCCCCCTACACGAGGGTTTCGATGTTCTGGTATACGGCGGCCCTCTTTGTAGGGGCGGCCCAGGTGCTCTCAGATCTCGATCCCTCCCGTATCCTCTCGCTGTTTGAAGAAGAGAGGATTACCCTGTCTATCCTCATACCAGACCTTGCGCGGCATGTCATGGCGCTGCCGGAATTTGCATCACGGGATGTATCGTCTCTCAGGCGTATCGTGATGGCGGGCACCCGTCTTCCCCCTTCGCTGCGCGTTGAAATAGAACACCGCCTGTGCCCTGTGCTCTATGAGGTATACGGCCAGCAGGAGTGCGGCCTGCTGACGCTGATGCCCCCGGAGGATCGAGGAAAAAAACCGGAGTCGGTCGGTCGACCGTACCTGGGATCGGAGATCATTGTGGCGGATCGAAGCGGCGCGCCGCTCCCTCCGGGGACGCTGGGTGAGATCATCTCCCGCTCGCCCGCCCGGGCGGGGGTCATCTATCCCGAACCGAAGAAACCGCGGCGCATACCGACCGATGAGTGGTATTGGTCCGGCGATATCGGGTATCTTGACGAGGACGGATATCTCTATTACCGGGGGAGACGTGAGGACGCCCTGGATATCGACGGCGAGGTGGTCTTCGCTTCGGAGATCGAGGCGCTCGTGACGGCGATGGAGGGTGTCGTCGATTGCGCCGCCGTTGACTTGTCCGAAAGTGCGGATTTTTCCGGTGTGGGTATCTTTGCGGTTGTAGAGCCGGATTCGCACACCACAGAAGAGGAACTCCTCAATCGCTGCCGGAGGGACCCCTCTCTCGGGGCCGTCGTTAAGAAGGTGTTTTTTGTAGGTCATCTTCCCCGTACCGATACCGGAAAGGTGATGAAACACGCCCTTTTGGACGATTCTCGGTCCACCGAATGACGGCTGGGGCGACGATCCGTATACTTTTACACATCCCCGTTTTGTATATATTTATTCAGGAGGTGCTCTCATGGCGAAGGAAACACTGACCTGGCATTATCTGAAAAAGTGGGCCGAAGAACGGCCCGATACCGAGGCGCTGATTTTCGGCGACGAGCGCATAACCTACAGCGAGTTTTACGAAAACACCCGACGGGTGGCGAAGCTTCTGCTGGAGCTGGGGGTTGAAAAGGGGGATCGGTTTTTCACCCTGTCCGCCGCCCGCCCCGAGTTCATGTACTGCTATATGGCCGCCGGCATGGTCGGCGCCGTCTGGTACGGCCTCAACCCCCGGTACATGCTGGACGAGTTTCTCTATCAGGTGGATGACGCCAAGCCGAAGGTCGGATTCGTGGTGCGCTGGTATGATTTTCTCCAGCGGGACTACAAGGACGACATGCTGGAGGTGATGAAACAGAATCCGGAGCTGGAAAAACTGGTGATCGTCGGCGATCCCTGGGAGGGGACCCTCAACTGGGCGGACGAGCTCAAGAAGGAGCGTCCCGAGCTGGACGACGCCCTTGAAAAGCGGATGGGTGAGACGGACGAGGACGACCCGACCCTGATCATCTATACCTCGGGCACCACCGGAAAGCCCAAGGGGGCGCTTCTGACCCATAAAAACATCGTCTCCAATATCCGGGTGGAGGTGGAGCATTTCATGGTGAACCACAAGCCGGGCGAGGGGAAGATGCTGATTCACTTTCCCATCAACCACGTGGCCGGGGCCGTGGAGATCTCCTACGCCACATTGATGTCCGGTATTGGGCTTGTGATGATGGACAAGTTCGACCCCGAGGGGACCCTCAAAACCATCCAGGACGAAAAGATCACTGTCCTGGGCCAGGTGCCCGCCATGTTCCTGCTCCAGTTCAAGCTGCCGAATTTCGACGATTACGACCTCTCCAGCATCAGGAACTACGTTTGGGCCGGGGCGGCGGCCCCCGAGGGGATGGTCAAACGATTGGCCAAAACCGGGGCCACCCTGATTACCGGATACGGCCAGACCGAGAACGCCGGGTTCATCACCTATAGCGAGCCGGGGGACAGTGAGGAGGACCTGATTAAAACCGTCGGCACGTGCGACCCGGCGTTCGAGATCACGTTGATGGATCAAAAAGGCAAAGAGGTGCCCACAGGCGATGTGGGGGAGATCTGGATGCGGGGGGATCTCGTGATGAAGGGATACTGGAACCGTCCCGAGGAAACGGCACAGACCATCACGAAGGACGGCTGGCTGAAATCCGGGGACCTCGCCACCATCGACGAGCGGGGCTATATCACCATCGTGGGCCGGACCAAGGAGATGTTCAAGTCCGGCGGGTACAACGTCTATCCCCGGGAGATAGAGGCGGTGATCGAAAAGCACCCCAACGTGGCCCTGGTGACCATCGTGCCGATTCCGGACGAGACCTGGCAGGAGGTGGGCAAGGCCTTCGTCATGCCGGTGCCGGGAACGGAGGTGGACCCGGAGGAACTGAAGGCGCTGTGCAAGAAGCACCTGGCCAACTACAAGGTCCCGAAGGAATTCGAGGTCAGGCCGTTTCTGCCGATGCTCCCCACCGGGAAGATAAACCGCCTGGTGCTGGTGGACGAGGAGAAAAAGAAGCGCGGGTGAAATACGACGGGATGACCCTGTTCGTTTTTCTCTCAAGAATTCAATAGATCAAAGAAACCGGGGCGCGGCGTTGTGAAAGTGAGGGTCGCCCCCGGTTTTTTATGCATAGATATTCGAAGCCGACAAAACGCCCGGGGAATATGAAATACTGGGGGACGAACGGAAGCGGTTTACTCCAGCCGGCGTAGAGATACCGATCTTCTTTTCGATCTCCGTCATACACTGCGGTTTTCAATTCGAATTGTGCCGCTCCCTGTCCGGCGGACGTTCGCCGGCTTATGATTCAATAGGTCTAGTAAATGATATCATCTCTTCGTACGTTTTTTTTGACAAATCTCTTCCAATTTGTTATTTTAACTTTCTTATTTTGAATATAATGCCCGGTCTGTGGGTCATTTTTCGCATCCCGGGCGGGGTATGTATGGAGTGTGAACGTATGACAAAGAAGACTGAAGAAAACAACAACACAAATACCACCGAGGCGGCGGAGGAAAAAGTTCTGCCGGTGCCGGAGGAAAACAGCGCCGAGACGATCAGAAAGGACGCGTATCGCCCCGGACTGGAGGGGGTGGTGGCCACCCGGTCCTCCATCTGCCACGTGGACGGCATAACCGGCAGACTTCTGTACCGCGGTATCAAGATAGAGGACCTCGCCGAACACAGTACCTTTGAAGAGACCAGCTATCTGCTGCTTTACAGCCATCTCCCCAACGAGCGGGAGCTGAAACAATTCACCACGTTGATAAACCGTCAGCGGCACCTGCCGATTACGGTGCTGGAGGCCATCAAGCGATTCCCCGTGGGGATGCATCCGATGCTCGCGCTCCAGTCCGCCATCACGCTGCTCCAGGGAGAAGACTTCTATGCCGACGACGTCTCCTCGCCGCTGCATAACCTGAAGCGGGCGGTCTCCCTGATTGCGAAGGTCCCCACAATCGTCGCCGCGTTCGACCGATACAGAAACGACGAGGACCCCTTCCCGCCGGTATCGAAATTCTCCCATGCGGAGAACTTCCTGTTCATGCTCACCGGCGAGCCGCCGGACAAGGAAACGGCCAAGGTGTTGGATCGATGCTTCATTCTCATGGCCGAGCATACCCTGAACGCCTCGACCTTCGTGGCCCGGGTGATCGGCTCCACCAACGCCAGCGTCTATTCGGCCGTCTCCGGGGCCGTGGGGGCGCTCTCCGGGTCGCTCCACGGCGGCGCAAACGAGCGGGTGCTCAGGATGCTCTATTCCATCGGCAGCCCGGAGAACGTGGCCAAATATGTGGAAGAGCGTCTTGACGCCGGCAAAAGGATCATGGGGATGGGACACCGCATTTACAAGACCGTCGATCCCCGGGCGCCGATTCTGAAGTCGTACATCCCGGATATGGTCAAGCGGGTGGGCGGAGAAGAGGGGAAGGACCTCTATGAGATCGCCCAGGCCATGGAACAGGAGGTGGAGAAGCGGCTTGCCCAGAAGCGGATTTATCCGAACGTGGATTTTTACTCCGCGGTGGTGATGGAGCTTTTGAGGATTCCCATCGACCTGTTCACTCCGGTGTTCGCCGTCTCCCGTGTGGCCGGCTGGGCCGCCCACTGGAACGAGCAGGTGGACGCGAATCGGATATTCCGTCCCATTCAGGAATACATAGGCGATCTTGATCGCCCCTATATTTCCCTGGAGAAGCGCTGAGAGAGCGACTTAACTGAGATGGTGCCGGGGCGTGGGAGTAGCGTGGTATCCCCCGGCGGCTGTTACAACCTTGTGGAAATGAACCATTGAAAGGCTCCGACTATGGCACTTTATGAGTTCACGAAGTCCTACGCGATGCTCGAAGAGGCAAAACAATATGTCCCCGGCGGCATCTACGGACCGAGAAGCCCGATGTTTCTCACCTACGGATCGTACCCCTGTTTTCTGGCCAGGGGCAAGGGCTGCCACATCTGGGATGTGGACGGGAACGAATACATCGACTACATGTGTTCGTTCGGCACGAACATCCTGGGATTATGCCATCCCGGGGTGGAAGAGGCGGCCAAGGCCCAGATGGATCGGGGCAACTGCTTTACCCTCCCGTCCAACCTGTGGCTTGACACCGCGAAACGTCTGGTGAACCTGAACGACGGCATGGACTGGACGGTGTTCGGCAAGAACGGCACGGACGTCACCTCGTTTGCGGTGACCGTGGCCCGGCATCATACTCAGAAAAGAGTCGTCTTCGTCGCCCATGACGAATACCACGGAAGCGCCTCCTGGATTACACACAGCACCAACGGCATCCCGGAAGAATATAAGGCGTACGTCGTGCACTTCACCTACAACGACCTGGACGAGCTGACGGCTTTATTCAATACATACAAAAATGATGTGGCGGCGGTCATGCTCGCCCCCTACCATCACCCCGCGATGGCGGACCAGATGATGCCGACAGAGAGTTTTCTCAAAGGCGTCAGGTCCCTGTGCGACGCCAACGGGGCGCTTCTGATCATGGACGATATCCGCTGTAACCTGAGGCTGCACCCCAACGGCTCCCACGCCTACTTCGGCGTTGATGTGGACATGGTCACCATGGGAAAGGCGATGGCAAACGGACATCCCATCGCCGCTGGTTTGGGGAAAGAATCCATCAAGGAGGCGGCCCAGAATGTCTATTTTTCCGGCACCCACTACTTTTCCGCGGTGCCCATGGCAGCCACACTGAAGACCCTGGACATCATCGAAGAGGAGGGGGTCATCGAACAGGTGGCCGCCCAGGGGAAAAAGCTGAGGGAGGGGATGACCGGGCTTGCCAGGACCCATGGTCTGAAGGTGTCCTATACAGGGCACGACGCCATGCCGTTCATGCGGTTCGAAGACGACCAGTACTTCGAGAGAAACCGCCGGTTCTGCGGTGAGGTGGCGAAGCGGGGGGTGTTTCTCCATCCGCACCACAACTGGTTTCTCTCGGCCGCCCACACCGATGAGGACATCAACAAGACCCTCGACGTAGTTGATGAATGCTTCAAACTAATCAGGGAAGAATCATAACAGGAGGGCACCCGTGCGATTCGATCACGTCGGTATAAAGTCCAACAATGTGGAAAAATCCCTCGATTTTTACACCCGCATCCTCGGATTTCAGATCCTGGAGAAGGTGGATATGGTGGGGCGGTCGTTCTATTTTATCGGGAACGATGAAACCAAAATAGAGATCGAGGACGCGAATCCGGGGGACGTCCGCCTGGACTGTAGCACCGGCTACGGCCTCTATCACATCGCCCTCATCGTGAAAGACATCGACGCCCTGGCGGAACGCCTCAAGGCCGAGGGGGTGACGTTTATCATGGAGCCGATCCAGCTCCGGGAGGATCGAAAAATCGCCTTCATCGAGGACCCGGACGGGGTGCACATTCAGCTCATCGACCTGTTTGAATGATACCCTCTTTTTTGGGTACTGAAGATACATCACGGGAATTCTCACCGGGCCCCACACGAGAGGGGCCCGGTTTTTTTGTGGTTGTCGCCGATGACCGGAGGGTATCGGCACGGAGGTATTGTATGACTGGTTCCATTGCCGTGGATCGGGACGGGGCGGTGTCCGTCGTGACATTGAGTCGACCGGAGGACTACAACTCCTTTGACGAGACGATGATGCGGGAATTGGGCGAGGTGCTGTCGGATGCCGCGGCCGACGATGCCGTTCGGGGTGTGGTGCTGACCGGGGCGGGGCGGGCGTTTTGCGCCGGGGGCGACCTGAAATATATCAACGGGCACGAGCGGGGTCCGGAGGGCGCGTTTCGCCTCGTCGCCGGCGCCTTTCACCGGGCGATCATGGAGATTCACGGGATGAAAAAGCCGGTGGTGGCGGCGATCAACGGCCCGGCGGCGGGGGGCGGCTTTTCCCTGGCGATGGCGGCGGATTTTCGCGTTATGGGCACAAGCGCCGTCCTGAAGCTCGGATATCTGAGCGCGGGACTGTGTATCGACGGCGGCGGCACCCACACCCTTCCCCGCCTGGTGGGGATTGCCCGGGCGATGGAGATTGCGGCCTTCGATGAGCCGATTGACGCGGAGAAAGCCCGTGACCTCGGACTGGTCACAACGATCGTCGATGACACCCGTGTCGTGGCCGAGGCCGTGGCCCTGGCAAGGCGCGTCGGGTCGGGGCCGCTCTTCGCCTTCGGGGCGGTCAAGGGGCTCATCTATGACGCCTTCGACGTCCCGTTTGAGATTCAGCTTGAGCGGGAGCGGGACATGATCGCGCGAAGCGGCGCTCATCCCGAGGGACGGGAGGGGATGGCGGCGTTTATCGAAAAGAGAAAGCCGAAGTTTTCCTAATCGGGATGAAGCAAGGGGAATCGTCCCGTCACCCTGTTTCGTAAAGAGGAAGGAAGGAGGAGATGAGCACCTATGTTCTGATGAAGATCCTTGAGTCCTCTCCGGATCGCTACGACCGGGGTATACGGTTTTTGACCCTAGGCCAACTGGACGAGGCATACGACCGGCTGACCTCCCACATTCGGCCGGGCGACCGGGTTCTGGACATCGGGTGCGGAACCGGGGCGCTGACACTTCGGGCGCTGGCCCGGGGGGGTGTGGTGACCGCAATGGATATCAATCCGGCGATGATGGACGTGGCCAAGAAGAAGGTCGGGGCGTATCGTGCGGAAATCGGCGAGGCTGCGGGAGACATGGTATTTTTGGAAATGGGCGTTGCCGAGATGGACGATCTTGAGACCGGTGGCTATAACGTGGTAATGAGCGGACTCTGCTTTTCGGAACTGACCGACGATGAAACAGCCTATGCCCTGGGTCATGTTCATCGCATCCTCAAGAACAGGGGCATGCTCCTGATCGGCGATGAAGTCCCCCCCGGGGGAATCTTTCGCCGGTTTTTTTATATGCTTGTTCGGATTCCCCTGGCGGCGCTTACCTACCTGGTGACCCAAACCACCACCGGAGCGATAAAAAACCTGGAATCACGGGTCGCAAGTGCGAACCTTGAGATCGAATCCGTCAGGAGACACGGCATCGGGGGGTTCATGGAGCTGATCGCTCGGAAACGGGATTGAGCGGCCGCCGCGAAAGGCACACAAGGAGGGACCGATGATTTCATATATCCTGACATGGATCGTCACGAGGTTCGTGTGGTTGCTTCCGTTGCCCCTGCCCCCCCGTCTTGTAAAGATAGGGAATCCGGGACGCTCATCCCCGGTGCTGGTTACCTGCAACTGGCGGCTGACGGTTCGGGAACTGTCGTATCGGCTCAGGAGGGAAGATCTCTATCTTTTAGTGGCGAACAGCCGGGGCATCAACGTCTGGTGCGCCGCCGCCGGCGGGCATTTTACCCACCATGACGTCATTTCCATCATCAAAACCAGCGGCATTGAGAACCTCGTCGATCACCGTACCCTGGTGCTTCCTCAACTGGCGGCGACGGGGATTGATCCGGTGTACATAAAAAAGAAGATCGGCTGGAAGGCCGTCTGGGGTCCGGTATCCGCCCGGGATATTCCGGGATTTCTCGCCGCAGGAAAAGAAGCAACCGACAGGATGCGGCGGGTCGAATTCGGTCTCGGTCGGCGGATGTCCGTGGCCCTGGGCTGGGCGGCGCAGCTTTCGATACCCGCAAGCCTCGTTTTTGTTTTTGTCAACCGAGAGGCGATCCTCCCCCTTAACGTGCTGATATTCGGCATGTCGTGTGCCTTGTTTATGGCCTTCCCCTTGTATGAACGTTTTCTGGGCCGGCCCTCTCGAGGGTGGGGCACAATCGCCTTCGGCTTCGAGCAGGGGGGCGTTCAGCTTGTTCTGTGGGGACTCTATACCGCAGGGGTTGTCATCCCGGCCGGGATCATCGGAGGTGAAACCGTTCTGTTTTTTTTCCACTGGATCCTTGCAGGCCTCGTCGTGACACTGTTTCTCACCTTCGACCTTGCGGGCAGCACGCCGGTGTATAAGAGCGTCGAACATGAGGAGCGATCATTTACCGTGGTCCTCAATGTGGAAATATGCAGGGGCACCGGCATCTGCACGGAGGTGTGCCCCCGGGGCTGTTTCGACCTGGACCGGGTGAGGAGAAAAATTGTATTTGCCCGGCCCGATGACTGCGAACAATGCGCCGCCTGCATCGTCCAGTGTCCCTTCGACGCCCTCTCTTTCATCAGCGATAGGGGGGAGCGGATTTTGCCGGAAACCACCCGGACATACAAGCTCAACCTGATGGGAAAGCGGCAGGTCAGGGCTTCGTAACATTTCTCAGGGGCCCGATACCTCCCGATGGTAAAAGAAACGCCACAAGGGTTTTCTCTTGACATATATATATCATAATGATATATATCTTTATGAGACGTATCATAATGACATAGAAATCGAGTTGGGAAGGTGTGAGATGGCACGAACGAACAAAACGAAATACGCCCTTTTGGGGATGCTGACCATTGCCCCCATGAGTGGGTATGACATCAAGAAGGTGACCGAGTTTTCCATCGGCAACTTCTGGAGCGAAAACTACGGACACATCTATCCGATGCTGAACAAGATGGCCCGGGAGGGGCTGGCGAAAAAACATGTGGAAGCGGGGGAGGGGCGTCCCAGCAGGCATGTGTATGAGATTACGGAAAAGGGTCGGGAGGAACTCCGGGAATGGCTCACGCAGCCGATGGAGAGGTCGCCCATACGAAACGAGATGCTGCTCCGGCTCTTCTTCGGCGGACAGGCGCCGGTCGGACACCTCATTGTGATGATAGAACAGCAGCGGAAGGCGATTATCTGGCGGCTGGAAACGCTCGACAGGATCGCCGCGGGGGCGGAAAAGATACCGGACGGCGATCACCCCCTGGAGATGGTCTTCATGGGGATGACCCTCGATTTCGGCAGGCGCATGGCCCGGGAGGCCATCCAATGGTGCGACGACACCCTGGTAAAGCTGCGAGATATGAAAGAACAAGAAGGAGATTCATAATGAAGTTCACGGTTTTAAGCGGAAGTCCCAAAGGAGACGGAAGCGTCACGCTCCAGTATGTACGGTATCTGGAGAAGATATACCCGGAACATGACTATACCGTCCACCACGTGGCTCAGAAGATCCGAGCTCTGGAAAAGAAGGACGACGCCTTTGATGAGGTGATCGATTCGGTGCGGAATTCCGACGGGATTATCTGGTCGTTTCCGCTCTATTATCTTTTGGTACACGCGGGATTGAAGCGGTTTATCGAGCTGGTCAACGAGAGGGGCGCGACCGACGCCTTCTCACAAAAATATGCGGCGGGTATATCCACCTCCATACACTTTTTCGACCATACCGCCCACGCCTACATCCACGGCGTCTCCGAGGACCTGGGGATGCGGTATGTTTCCTCCTTTTCGCCCCATATGATAGACCTCCTGGGGGGGGAGGGACGGAAAAAACTTCGGTTTTTTGCGGAAAACTTTTTCGACGCGATCGAGCGAAAAGCGACGATCCCCAGGCGATACGGGCCGATCACACCGGTCACGCTCACCTACACCCCAAAGGCCGCGGATGAGAAGATCGGGACCGGGGGGAAGCGGGTGGTGGTGGTAACCGACGCCCGCCCCACTGACGGCAACCTGAACGGCATGATCAGGCGGTTCACCGGGGCGCTTGCGGGAGACGTCGATGTGCTGAATCTCGCCGATGTGGACATCACGGGCGACTGCCGGGGGTGCATCCAGTGCGGGTATGATTTCACGTGCGCCTACGAGGGGAAGGACGGGTTTATCGATTTCTATCGGGACCGCGTCATGACCGCGGATATCGTGGTCTTCGCATCCACCATCCGGGACCGCTACCTCTCCGCGGATATCAAGCGGATGTTCGACCGAACGTTTTTCAATACCCACACCCCGAGGCACTCCAAGAAGCAGGTGGGATTTCTGGTGTCCGGCCCCCTGTCCCAGCTGCCGAACCTGCGGGAGATTATGGAGGGGTTCTTCCAGGTGGAGGAGAGCAATCTCGTGGATATGATCAGCGATGAATACGATGACTCCGAGACCCTCAATCACGTGATCGATGATTTCGCCCGAAACATCATCCGCGCAGCCGCTGCGGAATATGTCCGCCCTCTGGACTTTCTCGGCGTGGGCGGGAGGAAAATCTTTCGGGACGATATGTATGCGGGACTCAAATTCCCGTTTCAGGCGGATCACCGATATTATAAGAAGAACGGGTATTACGACTTTCCCCACAAGAACTACAAGATACGCATCATGAGCGGCGTGCTCTCGGCCCTCACCGTCATTCCACCCATTCGAGAGGAGATATATAAAAGGCGCATACGGGAGGAGATGGTAAAGCCGTTTATAAAGGTTGTGGAGAAGGCGGACGCATAATAGCCCCCGCCCTCTCTCCTTGCATTCATAGTCCGACTGGTGTATGATAATCAAAAGAGGATAACATACCGTTCGGTGTCTTGCGAAAATCAACGTGCGGACATGCGCTACCCAAAACGTGATGCAAAACGGGAACAATCGGTCCCGTTTTGCTGATTCATCGTCACCATCCGGAAATGTTGCAGGGTGTGTGTGATGTGATTCCCGAAAACCGGACTCGTATCCTCGGGTGCATGTCCTTCGTTGATCGTTCGGTAAACTCCCCGCGTTGTATATGCGAGGTACCCCATGGATATCAGAGAGGCGATTGACGAGCGCAGGGCGTATCGGTCCCTGGTTCCGGCGGATATCGACCGGGAATTAATCGACGAACTGGCGAACGCCGCCGGACTTGCCCCGTCGTGTAATAATAACCAGCCGTGGCGGTTCGTCTTTGTTGTGGATTACGAAACAAGGAAACAGGTGTTTTCTTCCCTCAGCGAGGGAAACACCTGGGCGCATGACGCATCCATGATAGTGGCGGTGTATGCAGAATCCGATGATGACTGCGTCATCGACGAGCGGAGGTACTACCTCTTCGACACCGGTATGGCCACCGCGTTTCTGATCCTCAGGGCCACGGACCTGGGCATGGTCGCCCATCCCATCGCCGGATACAACCCCGATGAAGTCAAAAAAACCCTCAATATCCCCGAGCAGGCCGCGCTCATCACTCTGGTAATAGTGGGGAGGCGCACCCACGAGATCAATCCCGTCCTGAGTGAAAAACAGGCGGCGGCGGAGAAACAGCGTCCCGACCGAAAATCCTTCGATGAGATCGCCTCCATCGATCGGGTGAAATCCTGATGTCTTTCACATGAGGGGGTGCTTTGTGACCGATGCGTTGTCCGGCTATCCGGTGGTGATCACCGTTCCCGTGGCCTGGGGGGAGATGGATTCATTGGGCCATGTGAACAATATTATATACTTCAGGTACTTCGAGTCCGCCCGCATCGTCTATCTTGAAAAATCCGGCTTGATGAAGGTCATGAAGCGATCCGGCATCGGGCCGATCCTGGCCCGGACGTCCGCCACTTATAAAAAGCCGGTGCGCTATCCGGACACCCTCTCGGTGGGCGCCCGCGTGGCAACCATCGGCACCACGTCGTTCGTGATGGAATATCTGGTCGAAAGCTGTGCGCTGGGGGTTGCGGCCTTCGGCGACGCGGTGATCGTTATCTATGACTACGCCAAGGGGGAAAAGGCTCGAGTCCCCGACGAGGTGGTGAACGCCATCGAGTCGTTGGAGGGATGCGCTCCCGGTTCCCGCTGTGTTGCACAGGATTTCGACGGGGAGGTTTCACCGTAGGACACAGGATGGGACCTCCGGGGAGCGCCCGCCGTCCGCCTATCCGCCCTCGGCCCGCAGCTTCAGGGCCGCATTCATCGCCTCGAATCCCCTTCGAGTGGAGGGCTCAAGGCTCTTCCAGAACATCCCCACGAGTACGCCCCGAAACTCCTCCCGTTGAGTGAGCCGCGTTCCTTTGTCCCCGCGTTTTTCGATGAGAAACCGGTGCTCTCCGTCGAACAGGCCCGGGATGAAGAGGTGTCCCAGCCAGGCGAACTCCCGGTGCGGATGCGCCGCTCTCACCCGGGGCGTGAAGGTCATATTCCTTCCGCCCGGGGGCGAGATGGTCACGGTGAGGGTTTCGCCCTCCGCCGGCGTTCCCGAGATCTCCGGTATGAACGGATTCCACCGTCCGTACTCGGCAAAATCCGTCAGGATGTCCCACACCGCCTGGGGTGTCGCATCGATGTCCGTGAATGTTTCTATCCGTTTCATGACTGCCTCCCGATGGTTTTCACGATATGCCATGAAAAACACGCCTCCGCTGCCTACGGGGCGTTCGCCTGATTCACCCGACATTTCGAATCGGTGTCGACGCTGAATCGGACGGTCTCATATGCAACATCCAATAACATATAAATATAATACTCCTGTCAAGGGTGTATGAGCTCACTCTGGCTTATTGTAAAGAGATGGTGTCCGTATGTGTATAGAAACAGCGGGACGTGGAACGGGCGAAAGTCGATTCGTACCGGCGGCTCACCCAGCCCCCCACCCCCCCGGCGCTTCCCTCCCGCATTGAGGTCCGACCCCCCCCCGGCGACTCCGTCCGGATTCGGTGCCGTCTCACCCGGCTGGTGCGATCAGTTGTCGAAAGGGTTCGGGCGCATGATGCCCGGTGACCCGTCGTCGAAGGTGCTTTAATCCCACAAAAAAAGTCCGATTTTTCAGAAAATCCTTTTGTTCTGACCCAAATTTCTCATACAATGGGAGGGTCATTGTATCTATCGTGGGGGGACAGATGTCGCAAAGGAAACACATCTTTTCAAAGATAATCAGCATGCTGGGCTTCGAATCGGTGGTGGAGCAGGAACGGGAACGTCAGAAGGAGGAGGAGGAAAAGAGGCCCGACGACCTGGAAGAGGGGAAGGAAGGTCTTCCGGATGGGGATGTGGGGAAAAAGGCGCAGAGGGCCGATGAGCCGGTAAAGACGCGACTGGAGGGAGCGCCGGCGGAATCGGATGAAAAAAAGACAGGAAAGTCCGGAAAATCGAAAAAGGAGGCCGATGAAGAGGTTGAGCAGAAGGGTGAGAAGCCGAAGGAAGAAAAATCACTGATGCGTTCGCTGAGAGGGAGCGGGGAAGAGGAAGATGAAGAAAAGAAGAAGAGGCTGAGCGATCGCATATCGGACACCCGCCAGACCGTGGAGGATATGTTCGAGCGGGTCATCGAGCCGGAGGAGCGGACCCTGTCCAATTACTTCAACGTGAACTTCTGGCGGGATAAATACGGGAAGTACCAAACGATCAGGAAAAAGGAGGAGGGAGATCTCTCCACCCACCAGGCGCTGTCCGCCGGGGCCACCCCGACCAGGGAATACTACATCCTGACGATTCTTTCCACCGTCATCGCCACCGCCGGACTCATCATGGGCTCCACCGCCGTGGTGATCGGCGCCATGATCGTCGCACCCCTCATGACCCCGATACTGGCCCTCTCTTTGGGGGTGGTCTGGGGTGATCTCAGGCTGATGAGAAACTCGCTCGTCTCCATCATGTACGGGTCGTTTCTGGCGGTTCTCATCTCGGCGTTTATGGCCTTTCTGCTCCCCGAGGCCTCGTATACGGATGAAATCCTGGCCAGGGCGCAACCCGGCCTCTACGACATCGTGGTGGGCATCGCCTCGGGATTGGTGGGAGCATACGGTTTCGCGAACAAGAAGGTTTCCAGCTCGCTGGTGGGCATCGCCATCGCCGTGGCGCTTCTGCCACCGCTGTGCACCGTGGGCATCGGGCTGGGATTTCTGGATGCTCAGGTGGCCCTGGGAGCGCTGGTGCTTTTTATCATTAACCTGGCGACCATCTCGCTGGCCGGGGCGCTGGTGTTCTGGATATTGAAGATTCATCCCTTCGACGCCGACAAGGAGGAGGTGAAGCGGCGGGCGCTCTCTCAGATCGTGCTGTCTCTGGTTCTGCTGCTTCTCATCGCGCTCCCCCTGGCATATTTTACCTACGACCGCTACCGGTTACGAAGCGCCATCAGTGACGCGGAGTCTGCGATGGAAAAGTCTCTTCCCCATGCCCGGGTGCTGGACATGACCACTGAACGGATAGATTCCGGCACAGGAGAAGTTGTGCGCCGCTACCGGATGTTGATTCTGCTTACAGACACCGATACGCCCGAGCCCGAGGTGATCAAAAAGATGGAAGACGCCATAATCGGGGATGGGAATGTCATCAGAGATGTACGGGTGGAGTTTTTCCGGTCTGAACTGCTCGTCGAATAATCCGGTCGGGACGCCGTCGGATGATAAGGACGGGATGTTCGAAAAGAGGGATGTTGGAATCAACACTGATAATAAAAGCGAGGTGACCTTCGTTTCACTGCAGTTTTTTCGTCGCGATTCATTTTGCAAACTCAACAAACATGGTGTATAGTTTATATTAAGAATATTGTAAGCATCTCATATAGAATTTCTGGTTATTAATGGAGTGGGTAATGTCAAATGGAAGCTCGCTGACTCATCTGGCCTATCGCTCGGTCCTGGATTCACTGGAGGAGGTACTGGGGAAAAACGGATTACACTCCGTGCTCCATTTCGCAAAACTTGAGGAGATGATCACCAATCCACCGGATTACGATCCGGACGCCCGGGTGAGTCATGAAGACGTAACGAGACTCTTTACCGGGGTCAGGGATATTCTTGGTGACGCGGGATACGGTGCAGTGATGTACCGGGGCGGCATGAAGATGATAAAGAACGTCGTCTCCCACTCGGCGCCGGTACAGGCCCTGATCGAGATGGATCTTGATCCGGTGGAAAAGCTGAAGCTGGGCTACTCCGCGTACCTGACAAATGCCGGGTACGACCCGGAGAAAATCATGGAACACCTGTCGGAAAAAAACGAAATCGTCATCCACCGGGAGGACTGTACCGAGTGTGATGACCTGATACAGCGCGACGAAAAGCCGGACGGCTTTTCCCGGCCCTCCTGCGCATTCGTCCGGGGGATTATGAAGGGAGTCGGGGACTGCTTCAAAAGAGAAGTCGAGGTGTCCGTGGTGGAGGAGGCGTGCCGCCTGATTGGAGACGATGAATGCCGCTACCGGGTGACGTATCAGGTGAAGTAGTGACGTGCTCCGAACGTGATATCAACGAGTACGTTAATGATGGGGT
>JAFGFE010000045.1 GCA_016931225.1 Candidatus Zymogenaceae bacterium | reverse complement strand
TCTGGATCGGCAGGTTATGACTGTGTAACCGCCATTGACATGCCGGGAGGTACGGCCACTGTCAACTCAAGTCTCGTTCAGGACAGTTGTAACTACTTCTTTTTCGCCGCCGGTTTTTTCGCATCCGATTTCGCGGCGGATTTCGGCTTCGCCGGCTTTTCGGTCGATTTCGGCTTTGTTGCTGTTTTTTTCGGCTCCGCTTTTGCGACGGTCTTTGATTTTGCCGGCTTTTCGGTCGTTTTCGGCTTCGTCGTTGTCTTTTTCGGCTCCGTTTTAACGGCGGGTTTCGGTTTCACAGGCTTCGTGGCTGTCTTCGGCGTTGACGATCCGGCCGCCGGTTTCGCCGGCTTCTTGAATCCCTTTGCGGTGTGCTTGAGGGTGGTCGGGTGGCCCTTGGCGAAATCCTTGATCGCCTTGACGAGATATTTTTCCGGCGTCGGGATTGTGTTCTTTTTCCAATCGAGGCTGCGGGTCTGCCGCTCGTCGTGGATGAAGCGCTGCTCCAGCATTTCGTAATCCTCGGGGTAGGCGGTCTTGAACGCCTCGATGAATTCGCTCGATTTGAAGGTGTCCTTCAGTTTTGGAATAAGTGCAAGGATTTTTTGATCCTTGTCATCAATTATCTTTTTCATGGATATCGTACCTCCTGTGACTATTGTAGCGAACCGGACGGTATTTGCAAGCAAGAATCGCAACGGCGATGTAATCGGCCGGAGGACGCATGGGAAAGAATTTTGAACGGGAATTGACCGTTGCGGTGAGTGCCGTCCGGACGGCGGGGGAATATCTCCTGAAAAGACGCTGTGACGCCGGCGATCTTCAGGTGGATGAAAAGGGGATCGGGGATTTTGTGACCGAGGCGGATAGGGAGTCTGAGCGGCTCGTGACCGAGTGCATCACGAGCGTATTCTCTGAGGATTCCATAGTGGCCGAGGAATCGGGCGTCCGGGGAAGGAACAATGCGCGCCGCTGGTTTATCGATCCCCTCGACGGCACCGCAAACTACGTACATGATATCTCCCACTACTGCGTGTCGATCGGATTCATGGAGGAGGGTGTCATCTGTGCGGGAGCGGTGTATGATCCCTGTCGGGACGAGCTCTTTACGGCGGCGAGGGGGGGCGGGGCGTTTCTCAACGGTCGTCCCGTCTCCGTCAATCGGAGTTATGACCGCTCTCGATCGGTGATCGCCACCGGCTTCCCCTTCAGGAATCGCCGGTATATGGATACATATCTGAAATCCTTCCGAGCGGTTACCGATATAACCGGGGGAATACGACGAATGGGCGCCGCTGCGCTGGATTTGTGTTATACTGCAATGGGCAGGGTGGACGGGTTCTGGGAGTTGGGGCTGAGTTCCTGGGATGTCGCCGCGGGAAGCCTCATCGTTCTGGAGGCCGGCGGCACGGTTAGTGATTTCGACGGCGAAGACGGGTATCTTGACTCCGGAAATACCCTGGGTGCTTCCGCCGCATGTTTTCCGCTCCTCTTGAAGGCCGTCAGAACGGCGATGAGCGGTACGGATCTTGTACGATGGGATACAGACGCCAGATAGCCATGCTTCTTATGCTGCTGTCGATGCTTATCGTCATGCTGCTGTGGTCCGCCGTACAGGAACGGCGGGCGAAAGAAACGGTGCGGGTGACCGATGAGACATACAACTACAAGGCCGACCCGATAAACGGACTGAATATCTACACCTACGGGAAGGACGTCGACGGAAAGATGATACCGTTTCAGGGCGGTCCCATGTGGTTGATATACGAGGAGCATGGGTGCGCGTCCTGTCACGGTGAGAACGGAAAGGGGAAAAAAGACGTGGAGGATGTGGATATTCCCCCTCCGAACATCGTGAGGCTGGTAAAAAACGGCGGCCCGGTGTCGTATGAGAAGTTTTCGGATATCGTGAGAATAGGCATCAAACCGAACAGCACGGATATGAGCATGGATATGCCCCGGTATTCCATGCCGGACAATTACCTCCGAGACCTGTACGACTATGTTCGGGGGTTTTAGCGGACGGTGTGCGGTGATATTACTATGCATGCCTAATATTTACCGTCATGGACATTACCGAAGACAACATCTACTATCTCATTTCCCGCCTGCTGGATGATTTCGACGGCATACGAAAGGAATATACGAGACGACTCCTCGAGGAGGGGTATGACGTCACGGCGTCACAGTTGGAAATCCTTCGGGCCGTCGGAGAAAATCCGAACCTTTCTTTGGGTGAGTTGGCGACGCTGACCAGGCTTCACATCACCACCATCGAGGGGTATGTGAATCGACTGGCGCGGAAGGGATTTGTCACGAAAGAGAAGGACGCCCGGGACGCCCGGAGGGTGATGGTGTCTTTGACGATTACCGGCGAACAGATCATCAAGGCGTCTCCCTCCGGATATCGTATCAAGCTTTTCGATGAGCTGCGGGGACTCTCCCTTGAGGAAAAGGTGGAGATCTACGAGGTGCTCAGAAAACTCGTGCTCCTGATGCGATGAAAAACCGGCGGACGGCATCTGCCGTCCGCCGGTTCGTATGTGTCTAAAGGAATTTTTCCGCCGATGCTGTTATCTGACGCGGTACCAGCTCCCGTCGTACTCGAAAATCACGCTCTCTCCCAGGGCCAGGTATTTGCCGGCGTCCGGGTGGTCGGAGAGAAAATCCCAGTAGCGGTCGCTGTCGAACTTCAGGTCGGTTGTGCCCGCTCCCTCGTCGTATCGTGAATCGATCCAGATATCGTCCCTGAAAAAGAACGTCCGATCGCCTACCTGTTTGATGCTCATAAGACCGGAATCCGCAACCGTGTTCGTCTCCTTGAGGGATTTCATCTTTTCCGCGGATTTTAGTGCGAAGCCGCCCCGCTCTTCGGTCAGCATGCCGGGGGCCGTCATCATGTCCATTTCGGATTCGTCCGCGCCGGGGGCGAAGTGTTCAAAACCCTGCCGCTTGTCCTCGGTTACGAGGAAGCTGGTATACGGCGTCACGATGCCGTATTCCTTGGCCAGCTCCGTTACCTCCTCAACCAGCTCGCTCTGTTCCCCGTTGAGGCGAATCTCATCCAGGAGATAGGCGATCTTCCTGGTCGCCCAGATCCGGGGGATGAAGTTATACGCGTCGTCTTCTCCCTCGAACGTCACCGGGAATTCAAAGACCTCGTCCTTTTCTTCCATGCGTCCCTTCAGGATGATAGTGGCGCCTCCCCCGCCGCTGTAGCGTCCGGCGACGATGAGCTGCATCCCGGCGAAGAGGTCCGGCATCGTCTGGGGATAGATGTCCGAGATGGATACCCCGGTGACGTCGATCGTTACATCACTCAGGACGGGGCTTGAGACCCGGGTGAAGAAATTGGAAACGACGACCTCAATGTCCTCGGTTGGGGTCACATAGTCGGACGCGCCGTGATTTTTTTGAGAAATCTTATCCAAGAGGTGTGTGTTGATATCCTCGCCCACGCCGAAGACGAATATCCGGGATGCACCGTCGTTCGCCCCGGTGACGCTTTTGATGATTTTTTCATTGTCGGTCTCACCGACTGTCGGCTCACCGTCGGTGATGAAAACGATCATGTGGGGGCGGTGTGTATCCTCTCCGTCATCGATGGCGTTGATAAGGGCGTCGTGTATATTCGTGCCGCCCCGGGCCACCATTTCATCGACGAAATCGAGGGCGTCCGACCTGTTCTCTCGATCGGCCGAAACCAGTGACGGAGTGAACCGCTGGATATCCGTTGAAAAGCGGATGACGTTGAATCGGTCCTCGGCATTGAGAGAATCGATGCAGAATTCGAGCGCGTTCTTCGCCTGGATGAGCTTGTCTCCCTTCATGCTCCCCGAAGTGTCCAGCACGAAGGTGACATCCTTCGGAAGATGCTGTGTGTGCTCCGCTTCGGTTTCGGGAGTGACGATTAAGAGGAAATATCCGTCCTCACGCCGTTCTTTATAGGTCAGCAGCGACGCGTCAAGGGAGTCCCCCCCCGTGCTGTAATAGACGAGAAAGTCCTTGTCGGGCAGCACCCGGGTGTCCTCGTAGGAAACGATGACATCGCCGTTATTCTTTCTGATGATGTCGGCGTCATGGCTGGGGCAATAGACGCTCCTGATGGGGGACGACGATGAGATGGTCACATCCACCGATACGTCGTCGATGGGGGCGGAGGAATACTTCTCCGTGTTCAGGGGATAGTTATAAGAGATCATGCCGAAGTCTGCGGCGAGGGTCTCGGTATACGTCAGCTCAATGCGTCGCGTACCGTTGGCCGGGATCGGGTAGACCTTGAGGGTGAAGAGGTTTCGGTGTGCGTATTCCAAAAGCGCCGGGTCCTTCATGGTGCGCACGATGTCTTCGTATATCTTCCTCGCATCGGACGCCGGGAGGACTTCGCCGGATACCGGTTTCCCGTCGATGTAGAGGACAAAATCGGTGATCGACGCCCCCTCGGGGATCGGAAAGAGAAACGTTCCCTCAAGCTCCATATCGTTGGGGTTGTAGAATACCTCGTCAACGTGGGTTACGGAGACCTGGTCGGTGATGGTGGTGTGCACGAGATGGGATTTCACCTCCAGGGGAACGACGGGACGGGAAGGGTGGGGGGGCGGGTCGATGATGATGATACCGTCGGCGAAAGCCGTCCCCGCCGCACAGAGACAGATACACAGTGTAATAATGGCATATTTTAATTTCATATGACGTCCTTTCGTTTTTTTTGTAGGACAGAATTGTTGGATAAATTGTTCCCGGAAATTGTCCCGGTGTCCGTTTTGTGTTATAGTAACAAAAAAAAGGGAGTGAGTCATGATTACCGGTGATATGTCTATACAGGAAATCATTCAAGACTACCCCGCTGCCGTTGAGGTGCTTGAAAAGTATCGTCTTGGGTGCCTTCACTGCATGGCCGCCTCGTTTGAGAGCCTGGAGGAGGGGCTGAAGGCCCACGATCTGGATGTACATGAGATACTCCGTGAGTTGAACCGGGTGGTGAGTGCCGAGGCATAGACATTTTTTAAAAAGAAAGTGCATGACGTATGACGGTCCGGGGCATGGTGTGCCGTGAACCGTCTGTTTTTTGGATTGTGTGAGTTGTTCACGGTATATTATTTCCCATGAGGGTATTATGAGAGAGCGCCTGCTGAAATTTCTGGCCCAAACGGTGTACCGATATGATATACCCGTGCTGCTTTTGGCCGCGCTCGTGAGCGTCCTGTCTCTCTTCGGTGTGTTTCGACTCGGCATGGTATCGAACGTGGCGTCCATGCTGCCCGAGGGAAACGAGGCTGTGGGCGATTACGTGGCCTCGATGGAGCGGATGGGAACCCTGGACTATCTGGTCGTGATGTGCACAGGCGAGGATGTGGGGACGCTGACGGCGTTCTCCGATGAGTTTGCATCCCGCATCGAACAGACCGGCATGGTCGGTGAGATTCGCTACCGCATCGAAGAGACTGATAGAACCTTCTTCCTCTCATTTTACCTGCCGAGGATATTTCTCTTTCTCACGGAAAGCGATTTTATTGAGATCGAGGAAAGGCTCACTCGCGAGAATATCGATAAGGCCTTGACGGCCGCCAGGATGCTCCTTGTGACGCCCGCCTCCTCCGGCGCGGGCGGGCTGCTGATAACGAAAGACCCCCTTGGATTTCTATCCGTGATGGAAAAGCGTTTCATGTCCGGCGAGGGCGGATTCCGTATGGATACATCCTCGGGGTACTTTCTCTCATCCGATCACAAACACCTCTTGATGCTGGTGCGGCCGAACGGCCCGCCCCAGGATACCCTCTTCGGAGAGCGGCTGCTTTCGGAGATGGATCGAGCGTCGATAGAGGCCGCAACCGCCATGGGGCATACCGAGGTGACGGTCTCCTACGCCGGGGGGTATGTCATCGCCGTCAACGACGCCAGAACCATCAAACGTGACCTCATCGCCACCATGATCACGTCCATGATACTGGTGCTCGCCTGTTTTTACCTGATATTCCGACGGCTTCGCTTTCTCCTCTTCGTGGGCACCTCCCTGGGCCTGGGAATCTTCTGGACCCTGGGATTCGCCGGCTGGACGATGGGGCATTTGAATATGGTCACCGCCGCGTTCGGCGCGATTCTTGTGGGACTTGGGATAGATTTCTCCATACATTTCTACAACCGGCTCGTGGAGGAGGAGGCCAAGGGACTGCCCCTCCAGCATGCCCTGACGACGGCCCTCTCCCAGACCGGTGTGGGGATCTCCACCGGCGCCGTCACCACGTCCATTGCCTTTTTCGGCATGGCCTTCACCCGTTTCAAGGGATTGAGCGAGCTGGGGGTTCTCGGGGGCGTGGGCATCCTGATGACCCTGCTGACGACCTTCACGGTGCTGCCGGCGCTGATCGTCCGGGCGCGAAAGATATACAAGTTGCCTGCGAAAGAAATGTCCGTCCCCCTGTTCGGCATGGAGCGGCTCGCCCCGTTTATACAGAAACACAGGGGCGTCATCCTGTGCGCTGCGGCCGTGCTGACGGCTTTCATGGGCTGGTGCGCCCTGGGTGTCGGGTTCAGCACGAATATGGACGAGCTTCGACCGGATGACGGCGCGATTTTCACAACCCAGGAAAACATCTGGGAGATTTTCTCGGGATCGTCCTCGGAGATCATCGTAACCGTAACAGAAAACGACCTGGAGACAGCCCTTGTTGCGTCGGAGGGGGCGCGGTCGATTCTTCTTGACTATGTGGAGGTGTCTTCGGTTGAAGGTCCCGAGGCATGGCTGCCGTCGGTAAAACGGCAGCGGGAAAATCTCTCCCGAACCGACGGCCTTCATCTTGATGCCGTCCTTGAAGATTTCAAGACGAGCAGGGATCGGCTCGGCTTCTCGGAGGCGGCTTTTTCTGATTTCGAGGAGGAGCTTCAGGTGTTCGCGGACGGCGGGGTGGCGCCGATTACGATCACCGATCTCGAGGGTACGCCCGGCATGGAGTATATCCAAAAATATATCGGGAGAGACGGCGACACATGGCGGGTGACGCTTTTTGCCTATCCTCAGAGCGGCGTATGGACCGATGATATCGACAGGACGCTGGTTGCGAGGCTCAAAAAGACGGCGCCGGATGTCGAGGTGGCGAGCATCTCCTTGGTGCTGGCGGAGACCAGAAAAATCGTCACAAGAGATTTTATCCTGGCCACCATAATCGCCGCCGTCGGCGTCTTTTTCGCCCTCCTGATACAGTTTCGCAATATCAGGACCGTCTGTGTCTGTATGCTCTCCCTCGGATGCGGCGTCGTGTGGATGCTCGGGTGTATGAAGCTTTTGGGCGTTTCCCTCAATTTCGCCAACGTGGTGGCTGCTCCCATGGTCGTGGGGATCGGTATTGATGATAATATACATCTCTTCCACAGATTCATGGAAAAGAAAAACGGAAAGATGACCGACGCCCTTGTATTTTCCGGCAGGGCGGTGATCATGACGAGCGTCACCACCGTCCTCGGGTTTGGCTCACTGGTGTTCGCACGATACGGCGGATTGACAAGTATCGGTATGGTGTCCGTGCTGGGGGTGACGCTGTGTCTGGTGTCGTCACTGTTCATCACCGGAGCGCTGATGGCCGTCATCGAAGGACGGCGCGATAAGGAAGCACCGTCGGAGGAGCGCGAACGGGGGGGTACACAATGAAAATTCTGCTGGTATATCCGTTCATGCCGGATGTATACCATCGGCTCGGATTCATCCTCCCCCCGCTGGGTCTTGGGTACCTGGCGGCGGTGGCCGGGAATATGGGCCACGAGGTGACCATCCTCGATTTGAACGTCACCGGTGGGAAGGGGCTCGAAGGTCTTTCCCGATACGACCTGGTGGGCGTCACCATGGATACCTCCCGTTATCATCGGGCGCTGGAGGCGGCGGGTGAGGCGATGAGGGCCGGGGCGCGGGTGGTGTTGGGCGGCCCTCACGCAACGTTTGTCGCGGATGACCTCCTTGCCGGCGGCGTCTGTCATGACGTGATCAGGGGTGAGGGCGAGGAGAGCTTTGGGGATCTGTTGTCCGCCCTGGATCGGGGAGATGATTGTGAAGGCATTTTGGGCATCAGTACCGTGAAAAACGGCAAAATCATCCATAATTCGGACCGCCCCCCCCCGGAACACCTCGATGCCCTGCCGTTTCCGGACCGGGAGATCATGGGCATGGATTCCTATCGACGGCTCACCCTGGGGGGGCGTCATATCACATCGATGGTGACCAGCAGGGGGTGTCCCCACAATTGCGATTTCTGTTCTTCCTCGGTTTTTTCCGGGACCGTCTGGCGCACCCGCGGCCCGGAGAATATCACCCGTGAAATAGAAGAGATTGTTCATCGCCACCGGTTCGGCGCGGTCTGTTTTATGGATGACAATTTCACCATGAATCCGGAACGGGTGATACGGATATGCGATGAAATAGAAAAAAGATCGCTCGATATCTACTGGTGGTGTTTTTCCCGGAGCGATATCATCGTAAAAAATGAGACGATGGTTCGTCGCATGGCCGAGACCGGGTGCCGGTACGTGTTTATGGGCATAGAGAGCGCGTCCGACGAAACCCTTAAACAATTCGGAAAGCGGTCGACGACGGACAAGGCCGCCCGGGCCGTCGGTCTTTTGAAGAAGTATGATATCGAGACCATGGGGAGCTTCATCATCGGCTGGCCCTATGAGACCGCATCGATGGTGAAGAACACCATCAGGTATTCAAAACAGCTCGGATTGGGCGGGGCGCAGTATTCCATTCTGACCCCGTATCCGGGCACGAAACTTTATCGGGAGCACGGCTGGAGGATATTCGAGGACAACTGGGAGAAATTCGACTGCCTCCATGCGGTTATGCGTCTGGACTACCTGACGCCGGGCCGGACCGAGCGATTGCTCAAGCGGGCCTTTTTCTCGTTCTATTTTACATTGAAAAGAATCTTTGTCGCGCTGATGAGCCGTTTTCGAAGCCGGGGAGTGGGAATGGGGACGATCAAGAAAATCTGGGAATTTTTTTGGAGCAAATAATCACGGGTGAAGAAAAAATATAAATAGTGTCAGAATGTGATATACATCACACGATTCGTGACAGAGAAACGCTATGATGTGATCCGACCGTATATAATTCTTGCCTGATTCCTTATAATTATCATATAGATAGATCGCGAAGACATCCATGCTGTCTTTCTCTGCCTGAGATGGAGGCACCCGTCTGTTATTCACCTCGGGCTGTGTTGAGTGGAAAAATGGTTCGATTCACCACACGGAAAAAGATATCGGCGTCACAAAAAGAGTTGCTGGCGATATTCGACAGCATCTCGGATCCGATATGTATGGTGGATGACGATATGACCATCAGGCGTATCAACACCACTATGGCCGCCATGCTTGGTGTGGATATCAAAGACGCCCCCGGAAAAATCTGCTATCGGGATATATTGCATAATCAGACAATGTGCGAAGGATGTCCTCTATTGGTCGGCCCGGACGAGAAGACGGCGGAATGCGGCATTCTTGATAAAACCCCCGAGTCTTTAAAGAAGTCATATGAGATAACCCATTACCGGTACCCGAATGGGGCACGGCGACATCACATCATCCATTTCAAGGATGTAACGGAGCGAGTGCGGATTGAGAATAAGCTCGAAAATCTTAACGAGCTGTATCACAAAAAGATGGGTGAAAAGGATTCCCAGCTCAGGCAATCCCATGATCGTTTCGAAGAGATATTGAGCCATTCGCCGATGGGCATGGTGATTCTCGCCGAGGACGGGACGATTGTTTCGACGAATCCGAGATTTTTATCGATTTTTGGACTGTCGTTTGAAGATGTTGAAGACAAAAGCGTATTCGACGTTATTGGGAGAAAAAATCGCCGTCAGTTCAAGTCCTTTTTCAATGAAGTCAGGGATATCGGATCGCACTCCATCACCGTTTCCATCGATACACAGGCGGGGAGGGCCGCCGATCTGATCGTTGCCGGGTTCGTATTGAGTGGAGAGGAGAAATCGGACATCATTCTGATGATCCAGGATATCAGCAAGCGTCTCCAGGCGGAGCGGGCGCTGAAGGAGAGCGAGGCGACCAGCCGAGCTTTGCTCGACACGATTGTGGATATGGCGTTTTTGATGGAAACCGATGGAACGGTCATCGATATCAACGAGAAGGTCGTCGAAAAAATCGGTTGTATGATCGATGATATCGTTGGTTCGAAAATTTATGATTTGATGCCACACCACATCGCATCATTTCGCAAGGCTCAGGTCGAGCATGCTATAGAATCCAAGAGAACGATTGTCTTCGAGGATGAGAACAAGGGAATACATTACCGGCATTCAATTTCTCCGATCATCAACGAACACGGCGAGGTCGAACGTCTTGCGGTTTTCGCCCAGGATATCACTCACCAAAAGCTCATGCTGAGGGAGTTGATCGCACGGGAGGCGCTGACCGCATCCGGACGTTTGTCCGCAAGTATGGCCAGGGAACTGAAAAAATCTATGCTCGGCATGCAGAATTGCCTGACCTTATTGGAAAACCATATAACCGAGGAGGGTTCCGCTTCCTCAAATCTTCGCCGCCTAAAAACGGATCTCGACAACGCCCGTGATTTACTGGACCAAATCAGCCTCTACTATTCATTCGAGGTGGATGACAAGGTAATTACCGATATCAACGAGCTGATCGAAAATCTGTTGCCGGTGGTGCGGGCGGGGCTCAACGAAAACAACATCGTCATTGAGACGCAGTTGAGCTCTCGGGTTTCAAAGGTGCCGATATATCCGGGGAAATTTCGCCAGGCGCTGTTGCATCTGATAAATAACGCCAATGACGCAATGAACGGCGGCGGCACCCTGGAGATATCCACGAAGAAGAGGGGTAAGAGCGTTCTCGTTATCATCAGGGATACCGGCGTCGGCATGGAACGGGAGATGCTCGATGCAGTGAAACACGCGCATTTCATGGGAAAACACGGCGCCATCGCCTTGGGGCTTTTCATATGTAAGGACATCATGATAGAGCACGGCGGGTCTCTTGATATCTCCAGCAAACCGGAAGACGGTACGAAGGTGACGCTTTCTTTTCCGATCTAAAAAGTAACGCGGCCTGTGGAATTCGGATTGTCAATTCCCAGCGGCCGCATTCGTGTTTCAATCGTCCGGGACGGTATTTCGCCTATTGTACATGTTTCTGAGAGGTTGCTCAAAGCGCTCATACCTCCATCCCGATGCCGTTATTCCGTCACTATTTCCATCGTATCCGCACCCAATATGGATAAGAGTCTGGCGTGGGCCTCTTCGAAGTTGAAAAGCGCGTTGATGTAATTGAGCTTCGCCTGCGTCAGGGCAAGCTCCGTGTCCAACAGCTCCACC
>JAFGFE010000044.1 GCA_016931225.1 Candidatus Zymogenaceae bacterium | reverse complement strand
TCTGGATCGGCAGGTTATGACTGTGTAACCGCCATTGACATGCCGGGAGGTACGGCCACTGTCAACTCAAGTCTCGTTCAGGACATCTTAGCCCCATCAGTATATTGTATTTCGGCCTGATTCTCGTCGGGATCAGAATTATTCCCCGTTTTTTCGATATGTGGATTCAATCATCGTATCCAAACAAGCTTCTTTTTGTTGAGATCATTAACGGGACCATCCTGTGCTTCATGGCGGCATGTGTTCTGCATCTGCTGTAGTCTGTATCCTTTGAAATACAGACATATTGTTTGCTGGTAAGATCATCCTCACAGAGGGCTCTTTATGACGAAAAGAGATTATTACAAAAACCACGTCGATAGACGGGTAAGACTCAGAAAGCTGATCTATTTTCTGATTTTTCTCACGGTGTTTGGTATTACGCTGTACGATTCCTTTGTCAATACCCTTCCCTTTCATTATATTCTTTTTCTTCTTGTCGGGAGAGTGATGGCCGGGATATTAAACAGAACACTGCAGGTAAAACAGAGCGAAGAAGACAGCAAACTCACCGTTGAATGGAACATTGCGGGAATATTGATTATTATCACGGTTATCATATTACGGGCGGTCGTATTCCCCAGAATCCTCACGCAATTGAATGTCGTCTATGTATCCGATGCGATTCTGTTGATAATCATGGGGTGGTTTTTGGGAAGAATCAGACTGCTTTCCGATAAGATCGAGGAAATGGCCTTTACAGGTTTTTTGCAGAGCAGACCGCCGAAAACGGATATCCCCCCGGAAAATGAGCCCATGGTCTAGAGTGGAGTTTGTGTAATAGAAATCCGGCAAGTCGGACAAGACGACGCCCTCCCGGCCGGGTCTTTGGCGTGACGTCTTCAGGGGAAGGAAAGAGGGACTATTTCATCCGCGTCCGTCTCCGTCGCCGCACTCTCCGTTGGTACATTCCCTGTTACGCCATCTCACAACACCTCCCGGCGATCGCCGAAGGCGACGATGCGGTTTAACGTCTCTTGGATGTCCTCCAGGGTCGTCCTGGGATTGATGGTGCAGAGCCGCAGCACCGGCCGGCCCCAAAGCTGTGTGCTTGTCACCAGGGCGTAGCCGTCTTTCGTCATGTCCTCCACGATCGGACCTGTGATGCGGTCGGCGTCGTCTTCGGAAAAGCCGGGGCGGCGGTATCGAAAGGTGACGACCCCCAGGCTCGGCGGCGTGACGATTTCCAGATGCTCCGTCCCCTCGATCATCCTCCCCGCCTCCCGGGCCTGCTCCAGGCCCCAGGCCACCGCCTCCCGGATGGCCCGCATCCCGAACACCTGGATCGTCATCCAGAGCTTTAGCGCCCTGAATCCCCGGGAGAGCTGCATCCCCCAGTCGCCGAAGTTCACTTCACCGGCGTCGGCATCGGCGTCGGCGATGTATTCCTTGAAGATGTGGAAGGTGTCAAAGAGGTGCGCCGCGTCCTTCACCAGCACGCAGCCGATCTCCAGCGGCTGGAAGAGCCACTTGTGGGGGTCCACGGTGATGGAGTCCGCCCTGCCGAGTCCGGCAAAGGCCGCCTTCCCCTCGTCGGTGAGGATCGCGGGGGCGGCGTAGGCCCCGTCCACGTGAAACCAGAGATTTTCATCGGCACAGATATCGGCGATGGCGTCCATGGGGTCGGCTGCGCCGGTATTGACGGCGCCGGCGTTCCCCACCACGGCGAACGGCAGAAGCCCCTTGTCCCGATCCTCGGAGACAGCTTTACGAAGGATCTCCGGGTCCAGGGTGAAGTCGTCCTTCGACGGGAGCTTTCGAATGGCATCGGGCCGGAAGCCCAGCATCAGAAGACCCCGCTCCACCGAGGAGTGGGTCTGGTCGGAGAAATAGGCCCGGGCCGAATCATCCGGCCCGCCGAGCTTCTGGGCACGAGCCACCGCCAGGCCGGTCATGTTGGCCGCCGAGCCGCCGGAAACGAAGATCCCCCCGGCGCCGGTGGGCATCCCCATCATCTGACGGAGCCAGTCCACCGTGACGATCTCCAGCTCCGACGCCGCGGAACTCTCCAGCCACGTGCAGGAAAAGACGTTGAAACCCGACGCCAAAAAATCCGCCAGGGTCCCAATGTAGTTTCCCGGGCCGGAGACGAAGGCGAAAAATCGGGGGTGATTGACATGGGCGAGGTTCTCCATCAGGTCATCGGTCACTCGTTTGAGGACCTGGTCGATATCCCGCCCCTCCTCCGGGGGCGGCTCGAGGAAGAGATTCTCCGACGTCTTTCGATCAACCACCGTGGCCACCGGCTTTTCCGCCACGGTTGAAAAATAGTCCACCAGGATATCGACCGCCCGATAGCCGATCCGCCTCATCTCATCACGAGACAGCGTCAGCATGCTGCGGTCGTTTTTATTGTTCTTCGTCATCAGTTCCGCTCCGCGATACGTCCCCGCCGCCGGCGGGCCGCTCGCCTCACTCCCCGTCGCACGGGAGGAGGAATAATAAATTTTTGATATACGTATAGTCGAAGAAAGCACGGAAATTGTCAAGCAGAAAGGGGGGGTATATTAAATTGAAACTCTCAGAGAAGACATGTTTTGGGTGAAAGGGAGAAAAATATTACTTCAGTTCCTTTTGCACCCGGCCGTATATCTCATCGATTGCCTCAAGAATACGCATCATCCTCTGATAATCCAAGGGAAATTCTTTTTCTGTATAAATATTCAGGGCCTCGTTGATGCATCTCCTCGCCTCCTGGCAGTGTTCCTCCCGGTTTTCCAAACGGGCCAGCTGAATATAAGTAATGGCTAGGTTTCCCATCGTCTGAGCATAGTAGATAAGTAACCGTGGATTACTAAATACCTTTAGCACTTCCTGGTACGCTTTTATGGACTTTCGTAAATACTCCTTAGGCTCCTCATGATATTTTGCAAGTTTTCGATACATAATTCCTAAGTTGCCCTGGGTCATTGCGTAGTCTTTCGGAGAGCGCTCCAGGGTTCTCACTTTCAGCGCCTCTTCACACGCCGCAACAGCTCGTTTGAGGTTCTCCACCGGCTCACGGTAGTCCGCAAAACTGCTATACGTACTCCCAAGGTTGTTCTGGGTTATAGCGTAGTCCATCGGGGTGCGTTCCAGGGTATAGACCTTCAACGCCTCATTAAACGCAGAAACGGCCAACTCAAGATTCTCCTCCGGGTTCCGGTAACTTGCCAAGTCTCTATACACATTTCCCAAGTTGTTCTGGGTCATGGCGTAGTCAATCGGGTAAAGTTTTAAGGTTCGTACTTCCAATGCTTTCTCACACGCCGCAACGGCCCGCTCCAGGTTATCAACCGGCTCCCGGTAGCCCGCAAAAATTCTATATGCAATTCCTAGGTTGTTTTGGGTGTAGGCGTAGTCAATCGGGGTGCGTTCCAGGGTATAAACCTTCAGTGACTCCCCATACGCACGAACGGCACGCTCCAGGTTCTCCACCGGATTATGGTATCCCGCAAGGTCTGTATACGCATATCCCATATTATTCTGAGCTGTTGCATAGCTCATGGGGAAACGATGGGGAGTAAATACTTCCAGGGCGTCTATGTAGCATAATATTGCTGTTTCGAGATCGTTTGTCGCCCCACGGATTTCAGAACGCTTTCTATATGCAATCCCGAGACTGTTTTTCGCGCTAGCATATATGTGTCCTGTTATCTCAGTTTTTAATGCCAACTCCAGGGCCTCGATAGCAACGGTCATGAACGCCTCTTTTTCAAGGGATCTTTCACCCAATTCTATCGCTTTTTTAGCGAGATTGATGAGGGCTTCGGGGTCATCCTGGAAAATGTGGATGGAATCCTTGAAGTCCTTAACTGCTATCTTAACTTCAGTTACAATTCTCTCAAGATATGCCTCCTCTATTCGGATCGAGTTCTTTTTTCTTCGGATAAATCCGTTTTCATCGAGTTCAGTTAATAGGTCATCGAATTTTTCAGTGTATATTTGTTGTTCCTTATAATTTCCCTCATCATATATACTGCAATAAACCGAAAGCACCCAGGATACATCAAATACATATAACCCTCGGTGAACGCCCAGGCTCCTGAGGCGTTGGAGAGCAAGGAGCATATTTCGCTTCTTATCCCCCATTTCCTTGTATCGCTTTTCTATGACTTCCAGGTCCAGAAAAACGGTACCGATATTACCATCAAACTCTTTTGGTATATACAAACCGATTTCCTTTTCCAATTCATTGGACAATCGCGCTCTCTCGCTCGACTCAATATTTGGTATGATGATCGGTTCACCGAACAAATACTTCACTTCGTCTTCCAAAAACTCGCGCTCCTCCTCTCCCTTTCTGCATGTAGCGACAATGACGACGCCTGCCTTCTGAAATCCATATAACAAGGATTTTAATTTTTTCTCCCGAGTATATTGTTGAACATCATCAAGAAACAAGATACGGCGCCTTCGTATACACGGCAAAAAACTATAAAATCGAGGAACTGCATAAGAGGCATTGGTTATTTTTGTCTCGTCCGGCATGGTCACGTAATAGTCTTTTTCGTTTTTTTTCAACGCATGGTAAAAACTCCTAGTCTTTCCGGAAAGAGGTTGGCCCATAATTATAGTATGCTGTCCGTCTGCAAGTCGTCTTCGGATTTCTTCGTCATGGGGACGTTCGAAATAAAACTCATTATATCCCTGGTTTTTATAGCCTCGCAGAATCATAACGTCCTGAGGCTCAATGGAGCGCGACCTTTTCCATATGAACCTATAATCCTTGAATCGAACAAAAAAAAGATTATGTGCTATTTCTAGTAATTTAAAAACTGCCGATGAAATAACCCCGATGGATATTGCACGAAGAATATTAAAAATGTTACTAAATCCCATTTCACCAATTTCTTTCATGACCTTCTCGATTAGATATAATCATTCTTCACGCATACTACCATACCAACTATAGAAGGCAAACGGTTTTTATGGACACTTATCAACGCCTATCCCAACACACCCCGACACGAACGACATTAAAACCGCATCTTTTTTATTGTCATGGTAAAATAATTTGTTATAATTTCGCTCACGCACTGAAAGCAAAACACCGCTGAGTTGATCAGAGAAAAAAGCACGAAAGGAAGCGGACGACATGAGCCTGAACGGAAAGCGGGAAGTGGACCTGTTCCTCTTCGATCTGGACGGAACCCTGGCGGACTCGAAAAAGGACCTGGCCGCCGCCATCAACCACGCCCTGAAAAGCCTGGGGATGAACCCCCTGACTGAAGACGAGATCGTGACGCTGGTGGGAAGCGGCATCTCGAAGATGCTCAAAAACGCCGCGGGGGAGAACGAGGAGGAGAAGTTCAACACCATGCGCTCCTACATCGAATACCTGGATTCGCATCTTCTGGATCACACCGTCCCCTTCCCCGGCGTGATGGATACCCTGTCAAATCTCGAAAAGAAAAAGGCGGTGGTCACCAACAAGCTCAACTACATGGCCGAAAAGGTCCTCTCGGGCCTGGAGCTTTTACCCTATATCGATTTGATCATCGGGTCGGACAGCACCCCCAAGATGAAGCCGGAGCCGGAGCCGATCCTGTTGGCCCTGGAGAAATTCGGGACCGATCCCGCCCGGACGGTGATGGTGGGGGACACGGTGGACGACATCGAATCCGCCCGTGCCGCCGGCGTCATCGCCTGCGGGGTGACCTACGGCTTCGGCACCCGGGACTCCCTGGAGGAGGCGGGCGCCCATGTGATCATCGATCGCATCACCGACCTCGACGACTACTTCGAATAGGGACGCCCCCATGATTTTCCACACCTGTGCCCCCGGGGACGCTTCCCGTATCCGCACCACTATCGCGAACCGTTTTTTTGCTCGATTTCCCATTCGGGGCGTGTGCGTCTTTCTTTTACTATTTGCCGTAATCCTGCCCTTCTCCCCCCGGGTCCTCGCCGATGAATCCCGGGCGGCATCCGTCAGTCTTGATATCATCATCGCCGACGCCGCAGACCGGGGCGCCTCCACCGCCACCGCCGGCATCTTCAAAAAGAAGACGACCCTCCCAAGAGAACCGATCCGGGGGGTGCAGGTATTGTTGTTCGAGTCCAAGAGCCTTGAGGGCCTCATCGACGAGATGGCGGCCGTCAAGGACCTCGGATGCAACACGGTCATCGTCCGGGTCTTCCACAACAAGGGGGACCGCTTCTATCCCTTCGCCGAGCCAAGGTGCGACGCCGGGGTCTATTTTGCCACCGAACACGCCCCGGTGGTGGACGACGTTTTGGGGACGATGATCGCCGCGGCGAAGGCCAATGATCTCTCCCTCTTCGCCTGGATGACCACCCGCTACGCCGTGGAGGGAAACGACGCCTACGGCCTTCTGGAATACGACTTTAAAACGAAAACCCTGGTCCCCGCCTTCGGGGTCAATCTTTTTTCCGACTTGGAGGTAGAGCGCCTCGTGGGACTCTACCGGGACCTGGCGGCCTATTCCATCGACGGCGTCCTCTTCCAGGACGACCTGGTCCTCAAACACGCCGAGGGGATGGGGGAGGATGCGGAAAAACTCTACGGAAAAGAGATCGAGCCCGAGACGTTCTACGTCGACCCTTACCTCAACGGTGCGGGCACCAAGTATTACGTCCACGGCTACACCGACGCCTTCTATGACTGGGCGGCGTTCAAGTCCCGCCGTTTGGGCGACGTGGTGAAAAATATCATCGACGGGGTGAAGAAAGATCGGCCGGAGATGCTCTTTTGCGTCAACCTCTCGTACGAGGCCGTCCTCCGGCCGGACCTGGCCCTGACCTGGCTCTCCCAGGACCTGGGGGAGTTCGAGCGGGCCGGTGCCGATTATTTTTTCATCATGGCCTACCAGCGCCAGATGATGGCGGAGAAAGGATTGGGCGACCTTTCGGAATTGGGACCGGAATACCGGGAGCTGTGCGAATCCGGCGTCTTCATGGCGGGGGACCCCAAGCGGCTCGTCATCAAGCCCCAGCTCATCGACTGGCAGACGGGCCGGGCCGTGAGCGGGGCGGATCTTCTCACCCTCTCGTCGTTTCTGTGTGAGAGGGAGAAAATCGGCCTCGTTCTGGTGCCGTATCGAAAGGACGCGCCGTTGGATGAGGCGAGGCGGCTCTTGACCGGGGAATAATCGACAATTCGTTTCAGATTTATGTATCTGAAACAACGCCCCTTAAAAAAATATGCTATAATGGCGTTTCCGTCATCCTATACGCAAGAAAACTGTGGGATGATCAGTATACCTAATAGAGAAGGAACCACGAGGCGATATGAACCGAAGACTGCTTGTCATCATGGTGTGCGCCCTGCTTGCGGCCGGGGTCATCCTGCCTGTGCGTGCCTTGGCGGCGTCGATCACCATCGTCCATTCCTGCGATACCTGGGGTGAGGTCCTCCCCTGCGCCTGAGAAAACAAAAAACTGGGCGGGCTCGCCCGGCGGGCAACATTGATCGAGGACATGGAAAACGGCTACGAAAATGTAATCGTGGTCGATGCGGGTAATTTTCTCTTCCGGCGGACCGGCCTCTTCCCCACCAGCGAGGAGGAGGACAAGATCGCCGCGGGACTGGTCTCCCGTGGGTTCTTCGAGATGGGCTATGATGTGGTGAACGTCGGCCCAAACGACCTGGCGGCGGGGCTGGATTTCCTCACCGCACTGCAACATGAGTACTCCCTCCCCCTGGTGTCGGCCAACCTCCTCTCGGCCGACACCTTCATGCCGGCCTTCGAACCGTACACGATCGTCGAGATCGGGGGCGTATCGGTGGGGTTCATCGGCGTAATGGGGGAAGGCGCCTCCGGCGCCCACGACTTCGATACCTTCATCATTACCGATCCCGCAAGCGCCGCGGAAACGGCGATTGAAATGATCGAGGGGCAATGCGACCTGGTGGTTCTCCTGGCGGCGATGGACAGGCAGGACGTCTATGGCCTCGCCGACGAGGTCGACGGCATCGACCTGATTATCACCACCAGCGAACCCCAGCCCCTTCCCGTCCCGATGGCGGCGGGGGATGCGGTGATGGTATCGGCCGACGAGAAGGGAAAACGCATCGCCCGTGTGACGATACGCATGGCGGCCGATGGGCCGGCGGACTTCGAAACCGAGATGATCCCCGCGGGAAGCCTCGTTCCCCGGCATCGGGAGGTACGGGAGATCGAGAACGAGTTCTACTACTGGCTCAAGGAGCATAATCCTTCGTCGGTGGTGCTGGACCCGAACTGACGAAAGCCGATCGATGCATACTGCGGGAAGGTTAAACGTGACGGCGGTCATCCTGGCCGGGGGAAAGGGCGTTCGCATGGGGGCGGACAAGGCCTTTCTGACGGTCGACGGCGTCCCGCTCATCGAGCGGGTCCTGACCGCCGCACAGGCCGCGTGCGAGAGGGCCATCATCATAGCCAACACCGCAGCCGCATTCGAGCACATGGGGGTCGATGTCTTTTGTGACATTCACCCCGGATTCGGGAGCCTGGGGGGGCTTTACACCGGCCTGTTTTACGCCGAAACCGAGGCGGTCTTCGCCCTGGGATGCGACATGCCCTTTATCGAACCACGACTGATGGAATATATCATCTCCGTACGGGAAGACGCGGATATCGCCGTGCCGGTGCTGGGGGAATACTACGAACCGTTGTTTTCCGTCTATTCGAAAGCCTGCATCGACGAGGTGAAACAAAGCATACGGGCCGGGCGGTGTCAGATCGTCTCATTTTTTAACCGGATGAAGATCAGAAAGGTTTCGGGACGGGAACTTCGCGCCATCGACCCGGAGCTGGATTCCCTTATGAACCTGAATACGCCGGAGGACATCGACCGGGCGGAGATCATCGCCCGGCGGCGGAAGAAAGACCGGACATGATCCCGATTCTCAGCGTCGTCGGGTATTCCGACAGCGGCAAGACCACCTACCTGGAACGGCTTATACCGGAGCTGGTAAAACGGGGCGTACGCATAACCATCGTCAAGCACGATGTCCACGGCTTCGAGGTGGACAAGCCCGGCAAGGACAGCTTTCGCCTCAAGCAGGCCGGGGCGGCTGCCGCTATCATATCATCGCCGGAGAAGATCGCCGTCATCGCCGACACCGACCACGACCTGACCCTCGTAGAAATCAGAGATCGATTCGGCCGCGATGCGGACCTGATCCTCTCGGAGGGGTATAAAAACGACATCCACCCGAAGATCGAGGTGTTCAGAAAGGGCGTGCATGAATCCCTTTTGTGCTCAAACGACGACACCCTCTTCGCCGTAGCCGCCGATACCGATCTTCAAGCAACCGTCCCGGTGCTCCCCCTGGACGATCCCTCGCGGATGGCGGATTTGATCGCGGAAAAAATCCTGGGCCGCTGACCTTCCGGTAACATTCACCGGCGCCCCTTTTCCTTTTCGATCCCATTAATCAAAAAAATCAACGCGTCGACCCGGCGCCCCACATCCGAAAGATGCCTTTGCTCGTACCCACACCGGGACGCCGCATCCCGACCGACCCGGAAGTGCATGAGGAAAAGGGAGCTCCCTTCACCCCTTGCCTTCACGGGTCTGTTGTGATAGGATACCCCATCGTTTTTCAAGCAAGGGGAGCATTCTCATGATCATAGATACTCACTCACAGCTCTGGACGAAGGAGGCCATTGAATCATTGCCTGAGAAAATGGCCGAGAGTTACAAACACATGTTCGGCGAAATGGGCATGCCCACCATCGAGGACATCATCAAAGACATGGATGAAGCGGGGGTGGACAAATCGGTCATCGTGGCGGTGGACGCCGAGACCATTCATCAATACCGGGTCTCCAACGACCTGGTAGCCCAAAGCATCTCCACATATCCCGACCGCTTCATCGGATTTGCCTCCGTCGATCCCCACAAGGGGAAAAACGGCGTCAAGGAATTCAGGCAGGCCGTTACCGATCTAGGACTCAAGGGGCTCAAGCTCCTGCCGCACCTGATCGACCTTGATATCAATGATCCGAAGATATATCCGTTCTATGAAGCCGCCCAGGAGCTGGGCGTTCCGGTACTGTTTCATACCGGCACCCAGTTTCACGCCGGCACGAAGATACGATACTGCCGGCCCCTCTTTGTGGACGACGTGGCGGTTGATTTTCCGGGCTTGAGCCTGATCATCGCCCATTTCGGCTACCCCTGGTGGGAGGAGGCGCTGGCGGTGGTCAGGAGAAACCCGTTTGTCTATTTCAACATCGCCGGGTGGGCGCCCAGGCATATTCCCCCCGGCGTCATCCAGGCCGCAAATTCATACCTGAAGGCGAAGGTCCTTTTCGGCAGTGATTACCCGCTCCTTTCCCGGGTGAGAATCATGAACGAATTGAAGGAGTTGAACCTGAAAGAAGACACATTTACCATGATGACCGAGGCGAATCCGAAACGTCTGCTGGGTCTGTAACGGATACGCTCACATCACAGAACCCGAACCACCCATGAGGAGAGTCAGCCGTGAAGTGTGACAACGTTGAAAAAAACATGGAGCACTGCAACTGTACGTATGAACCCTGCAGCAGAAAGGGAAAGTGCTGTGAGTGTATCCAGTATCACTGGAAGAAAAAGGAGCTTCCGGCATGTTTATTCCCCGACGACGTGGAGCGCACATACGACCGCTCGCTCAAACGATTCATAGAAACCTGGTCGTAATCATCGACGCCGGTTTACCTGAAAACCTTCCATCCCGAAAAGCATCGTCGTCGGCCCGGAGATACCAAAAGAGGATCACGGCCAAAACAGGATAAAAAAATCCGCCGTATCGAAGATAAAACTACATCCAGTCGAGGATTATACGGCTCCCCATATCACCCCCCCAGTCTTACCATCGCCGGGAGTCGTTTATGCAGACCATGTATACAAGATCGTTGACATGTGCAGGTTGATTTTAAGCACACACAACGATATGCTTCCATATTTTTAATGCTTGCCAAATCGACATTATTATGTATAATACGGCACGGATTTTTATACCTGAATTGCGCTGTTTCAGGTATTGTCTCAAAAGGATCCAGCTATGAATGAGGAAATTACAAAAATGACTTCAAATATGGCAATCAGGGCGGTAGTCGACGGCGTGTTGGAGATTATGGGAGACAACGGGGCGAAGATTCTTTTTAGAAACATCGGGATGGACAATCTGTATGAAAATCCCCCTGAATACAACCTAGAACCATGCATCACAGTCCCCGAACAAGCGAAGATCTACGATGAAGTGGTACATCTCGTCGGCCTGAATGGAGCTATCGGTATCTGGAGACGTCTGGGTTACACAAACCTCCGATACGCCGACGAAATCGGCCACATTCTTGATTATTTCAAGGAGTTGCCGGATCCTCACGAACGGTTTATGAAGGGGATGGAGTTGTTTGTCGCCGCCAGCGGCAAGGGAAGGCTCGTCGTTAAGGAATCGGCTCCCGTAGATTTCGACTGCTTCGACTGTCTTCTGTGTGAGAACTACACATCCGACCGCCCCATGTGCTCGGTCTATGCCGGTGTTATGACGTATATCGCCGACTGGGCGTACGGCAAGGGGAAATACATAGCCACCGAAATCTCCTGTATGGGAAAGGGTGATGACACCTGTTATTTCACCCTGATGGAACGGTAACGGAGAGGATCCCCGCTGAAATTCATCCGAAGGGATGGTACGTTTGATCAAAGCTGCGAGAAGGTGACAGCGGACGTTTCAAAACACTCGTACAAAAACGACACCGTTGTATTCCGGCGCCGTTTTTGTAGTATCCGCGGATTTACACCAAGCTCACGCGGTGTGCGAAAGAAGAGGATAACACACCGCCACACCCATACATCGCCTCTCCCAATATGTACATCCTCGTCGATACAGACGATCACACATCTTCCTTCCGTGATGCATCCCGGAAGAGTTTTTGATCCGTGGATACGATACGTACCTCTGTGCCGTCTCAATCCTTCTTCATCGATCTGACCTCGGAGAGCACTTTTCCCAGCTCGCTGGAGAGCCGCCGCTGCGATTCCTCAAGCCTGTCGAGCTTCTGTTGGGTCAAGACAAGCTGTTCCGTTCTTTTATCCAGAAGCTCTTCTATCTCCTCCATAGATCGATTATATTGATCTCGGGCGCGCTTCCTTTCAACCGCATGCCGAACGGACCTGACAAGGACACCGGGAGTAACAACCGCCTTGTACAGGTAATCCTGAGCCCCCTCCTTAACGGCCAGAACCGCCGTTTCATCGTCTTCCAGGCTCGAAAGAACCACCACCGGCACATCCGGTTCCGCATGGTGGACCTTCAAAAACGTGAACAGGCCTTCGCTGTCCGGAAGCTGCAGCTCCAGGAGCACCACATCGATTGTATCGTTCTTGAGTAAGACGATTCCCTCCTCCATCGATTCCGCCTGTTTCAGCTCGAAGATGTTGCCTCTTTTCTCGGAGATACCGGAGATAATTTCTTTAATAAGCCGGGCGTATGATTGATCGCTCTCGATAAGAAGTACCGTAATCGGCGCAATGTCGCCTATTTTCCCGATTTCCCATGTCGGCATGACTGAATTCCTCCCGATAATAACAACGATAAAAGATGTGTAACAAATTCACAGGGGAAAACGATAAAAAACTGTATCATCTGTCTTTTTGAAAGTCAACCGATTTCTAAGAAACGATACCGAGGGAGGGATGTGAACTGATAACGACGTTCTGGATGAATCACATTCCAGCGAACGAGAGACTATTTTTTTGGCGCCGGATCGGCGGGCGACACCGCCTCTTTGTGCCCCTTGAGCTGGATGATGATTTCCGTCCCCGACGTATCGGCGTTTCCGACGACGACACTACCGCCGTGGGTCTCGATGATCTGCCTCACCGTCGACAGGCCAAGGCCGGTGCCGCCGTCCTTCGTGGAAAAGAAGGGGTCGAAAACCAACTCCCGTATCTTCGTGTTGATTCCGGGGCCGGTGTCACGAATCCTCGTCTCAATCATGCCATCCGCCGCATCATTCGTGTTTTGCATCGAAACGGAAATAACGCCTCCTTCGGGCATCGCCTCTGCGGAATTCAGAAATATATTCCAAAACACCTGCTTGAGCTGCATGTAATCGCCGTCGGTTACGGAGTCGCCGTAAAACTCCGTTTCGATTGATATATTATGTGTGCCCTTGGGAGTGTTACGAAAAAGCGCGATGGTCTCAGTGATAACATTCTTCAGATCAAGCGTATGGCGTTTGGGTTCAGTGGGACGGGCGTACATGAGAAAATCTGTAATCAGGTGATTCAATCGATCAATCTCCTGAAGAACTATATTCATCAGATGTTTGTTCTCACCCGACAACGACATATCCTGATTGAGCATTTGGATGGAACCGCTCATGGCCGCTAGAGGGTTCCTGATCTCATGGGCGAGGTTGGCGGCAAGCTTTCCCAGGGTGGCGAGCCTGTCGGACCGTTTGATCTCATGTTCCATCTCCCTGATGCGGGTGATGTCCTGGAAGAGTATGACCTTCCCGGTCTCTCCATCGGTGTGCGTAGCCAGCGGAGACATGGAAAATCCGAGTTGGTACTTCCGACCCGTATGTGAAATAAACTCCTTATCCCAGCGATTGAGGCCCGGCTCCATATACACCAGGTTTGGGAAGTCCACATTCTCCAGCAGGTTCGGAAACACATCATCGATATGGCTCATCCATACTTCCTTGAGGCTTTTGCCGGTAATCAGCTCCGCCTGGCGGTTGATGGAAATTATCTGTCCGTCCTTGTTTATAGTAATCAGGCCGGTCTGTATATTCTGCATGATTTCGTTATTGAGAATCTTCAACTCCTCAAAATCGATTCTCTTCTCAATAAGTTCCTCGCCCGTCCTTTTCACCTGTTCGGCCAGATAGCCCGACAGAAACGCCACAAGGTAGAATGCGGCGATATTAATAAAGATATTATAGAAAATATAACTGTCGCTGTATTCCAGACGGGCCGTGGAACCATATGGAGCAATAAAGCCAAAAAAAATCAGATCGACGACGATCCCGTATAGAATGCTGGAGATCGACGCGATGATAAAGCCTCCTGAGCGATAAAGTATAATACTTGCGGCTATGATGAGGGGGATGTACAAAAACGTGAAGATACTGTCGATCCCGCCTGTCAAAATAACCAACCCGGTAATCAGCATCACGTCCCAGAATATCTGAAGATATGCAAACGCCCTCAGGTTTTTCACCCGGGGGATGATAACGATATACACACCGGTCAGAAAATAGGTGAACCCGATGAGGAGGTACAGGTATATCAGTTCCCTGCCGAAGAAGGCTATCGTTCCTTTGGCGGTATATTGAAATATGACCGACGCTCCCAGCAGCACAGAAATCACGACAACGCGAAGGAACATCAGCCATTCGATGTTCTTCTTGATATCGATTTTTTTGCGTTCGTCAACGTGTTTGATCATGCCCACACCATAAGGGCGCTTCGGAAATCCGAGCGCCCTTGTTAGAGATATCTCTGTGTATATACTGAACCTTCGGCGACCATCCCGAGTGCCGTCGGTCGCCGTTGTTGAATACGCGGCCGTTTAACCCATGGCTTCGGCCATATTGAAGATCGGCAGGTACAGCGCCATAACCATACCGCCCACGACGATACCGAGAAACACCATCAACATCGGCTCCAACAAGGACGTCAGCGCTTCCACCGCCACGTCCACCTCGTCGTCATAGAAATCCGCGACCTTGTTGAGCATGGCGTCCATATTACCGGTGGCCTCGCCCACCGAGACCATCTGGACGACCATCGGCGGGAACACCCTGCTCTGACTCAACGGCTCCGCGATGGTTTTTCCCTCGGTGATCCCGGTCCTGGTGTTCATGACGTCCTGCTCAACGATGACGTTTCCGGATGTCTTGGCGGTGATCTCCAGGGCGTCCAGTATCGGAACGCCGCTGGATATCATGGTTCCGAGGGTGCGGGTGAACCGGGCGACGGCCACCTTTATCAACAGCGGCCCGAAGACAGGGAGTTTCAGCATCAACTCATCCACTATCCGTCGCCCGGCGGGCGTTCTGTAAAAATAGATGAACGCGATGACGCCGACAATGCTACCGACCACCGCGAAGATGATATAGCTTTTGATCATCTCACTGATATTGATGAGGATCTGAGTCGGCAGGGGAAGGGGAACACCGGCGCCTTCAAACATCTCCTGGAACATCGGAACCACAAACACCAACAACAACGCCGTAACCACGATGGCGACGCCGATGATTGTGGACGGATAGACCATGGCGCCCTTCACCTTTCGTTTCAGAGACTCCGCCTTTTCAATATACGCCGCCAGGCGGTTGAGAATCGTGTCGAGAATACCGCCGATCTCTCCCGCCGCCACAAGGTTCACATAGAGAGAATCGAACAGTTTCGGGTGCTTTGCCAGGGCGTCGGCAAACGTGGAACCGGATTCGACGTCTTCCTTGATCTTCGTGATGATGATCTTAAACGTTTTTTTCTCCTGCTGGCTGGCAAGAATATCCAGGCACTGAACCAGGGGAAGACCGGCGTCGATCATGGTGGCGAACTGTCGGGTAAAAATTGTCAGGTCTTTTTTATCCGGTTTCGCCTCCAGACCCGGGATGGTGATCTCCATGGAAAGGCCTTCGCTCTTCTTTTCCGTTATGGAGCTGGGAGAAATCTTCTGCTGGCGAAGCATCGCCGTCGCCGCCGCTTGGTTTGCGGCCTCGATTTCTCCGCTTTTGTTATTTCCCGAGCTATCCTTGCCTGTGTATTTGAATACTGGCATTTCTTTCCTCTACGGCCTTGCTTGATTGATTCTATGTGTATTTCGTCGGGCGGTGTCTTGCCTCCCCTCCACCCTGTTCCCTGTCATGTCTTCGATATCTCTCTTAAAACAATCGGTCTTTTCCGTTTAACACACCGGCCGATTCCCCACCCTTTCCCATTTTATCATACCACCCGGATTACGGCGCCGCGGGCTTCGGGCCTCCGCCGCCTCCGCCGCTGCCGGCCGAGGGCGCCGCGCCTTTCTTCACGACGGTGGTGCCTTTCGACAGCATCTGACGAAGCTCTTCCGCGTCCGTCGATCTGCCCATCGCCATATCCAGCGTAATCAGTCCCTTGTTATAGAGACTGAACAGGGACTGGTTCATCGTCTGCATGCCAAATTTCATCTGGCCCACCTGCATCGACGAGTATATCTGGTGAATCTTGTCCTCTCGAATCAGGTTTCTGATGGCCGCGTTTGGCACCATGACCTCCAGGGCAAGGACCCTCCCCTTGCCCCCGGCCTTCGGAAGAAGCTGCTGGCAGAGCACCGCCTCCAGCACGAAGGAAATCTGGGCACGGACCTGGGGCTGGGCGTACGGCGGGAACACGTCTATGACACGGTTGATGGTCTGCACGGCGTTGTTCGTATGCAGAGTGGCAAATACTATGTGACCGGTTTCCGCGGTGGTCAGCGCGGCCTCGATGGTTTCGAGGTCGCGAATCTCTCCCACCAGCACGATGTCTGGATCCTGACGAAGTATGTACTTCAGGGCGCTTTTAAAGCTCTGGGTATCCGCCCCCACTTCCCGCTGATTGACGATACAATTTTTGTGGGGGTGGAGGTATTCAATGGGGTCTTCGATCGTGATGATATGCTCATGACGTTCCTCGTTGATCTTGTTAATCATCGAGGCAAGCGTCGTGGATTTGCCGGACCCGGTGGGACCGGTTATCAGGACCAGTCCCCGGGGCTTTTTGCAGATTTCTTCGGCGATCGGCGGCAGTCCCAGCTCCTGGAATGTCATAAATTTATAGGGGATGACGCGAAAGGCCGCCGCCATCGCCCCCCGCTGGACGAAGATGTTACCGCGAAACCGGGAAAGCCCCTTCACGCCGAAGGAGAGGTCCAGCTCGCTTTCCTCTTCAAACTTGTGTTTCTGGGAATCCGTGAGGATACTGTAGCATAAATTCTTCGTGTCCGTCGCGGAGAGAGGTTCCATTGAGATCGGAACCAATAGGCCGTCGATTCTCAGCATTGCCGGCGAGCCGGTGGTTACATGAAGGTCCGTCGCCCCCTTTTCCACCATTATTTTCAGCAATTGGTGAAGACTTGCCATGAGTCATCCTTTTGATCAAAAATAAAAGAATTGGGTACGCCCAGATACACCCGAATCAGTCGGCGGCTGAGCCCCTCAGGACCTCTTCGATGGTGGTAACGCCTTCCTTTATTTTGGTGATACCCGCTTGCCTGAGGCTTTTCATTCCGTGGCGCATGGCCTCCCGCTTCAGTTCCGTCGTTGAGGCGCCGTTGAGAATCAACTCCTTAAGCTCATCATTGATGCGCATCACCTCGTAGAGCGCCACCCTCCCCTTGTATCCGGTGCCCGCGCAGACATTGCATCCCTTGCCCTTTTGAAGCTGAAACTCACTCACCTCGTCCGGCGGCACGCCGATATCGATGAGGGCCTGGGGAGGCACCTCTATCGGTTCGGAGCAATCCTTGCAAATCCTTCGGGCCAAACGCTGGGCGACGATGGCGTTCAACGACGACGCCACCAGAAACGGCTCGATGCCCATGTTGAGCAGGCGGTTGACGGTTGAAGGCGCGTCATTGGTATGAAGGGTGGAGAGGACAAGATGGCCGGTGAGGGCCGCCTTGATTGCGATCTCCGCGGTCTCAAAGTCCCGGATCTCACCCACCATGACGATGTCCGGATCCTGGCGCAAAAAGGACCTGAGTGCCGCCGCGAAATTCAGGCCGATATCGTCGTGCATCTGCACCTGGTTGATGCCCGCCAGGTTGAATTCCACCGGGTCCTCGGCGGTCATTATGTTGTCCGATTCTTTGTTCAGCTCCGACAGGGCGGAGTACAGCGTTGTGGTCTTTCCGGAGCCGGTGGGACCGGTCACCAGGACCATGCCGTAGGGCTGATGGATGGCGTCCTGGAATTGGTCCAATGCCATGGGTTCGAACCCCAGCTTGGTCATGTCGAGCTGGAGGTTGGATTTATCCAGGAGCCTGAGCACCACCTTCTCGCCGTAGAGCACCGGGATCGTCGACACGCGAAAGTCCATCTCCCGACCCCTGCCCAGTTTCAGCTTGATGCGGCCGTCCTGGGGAAGCCGCTTTTCGGCGATGTCCAGGCGGGACATGATCTTGACACGGGACGTGATGGCGTTCTTGATTTTCAGGGGCAGACCCATCGCCTTTCTGAGCACGCCGTCCAAGCGGTATCGTACACGAAAGCTCTTTTCATACGGCTCGATATGGATATCGCTCACGCCCAGCTTGATCGCCTTGATCAATATGCCGTTGACCAGCTTGATGATCGGCGCGTCGACATCGCCCGACATGATGTCGTCGTCGTCATCGGTATCGATGACCTCCACCTGGTCCACGGCGCCGTGAACCAGAGAGTCGAAGTCGTCCACGTCCACCACCTCATCCGCGCCCATATCATCGAAATCACTCATTCCCGCGGTGTCGTCTTCACCGAAATCATAATCCTTTGAATCAAGGGATATGTTTCCCTTCCCGGCCAGACCTTTTGCCCCATAATTCGCCTTGATGGCGTCGATGATCTCGTTTTCCGGGGCGACAACCACCTCTATATTGAATCCGGTCATAAACCGGATATCCTCAACCACCGCCATATTCGACGGATCGGCCATGGCGAGGATGAGATTCGCCCCGGATCTGGAAATGGGGATTACCAGGTTTTTCTTGGCGATATCCGCGCTGACATACTTCATCACCGAGGGATCAATTTGCTGCTCGGTGATGTTAAGCGCGGGAACGTTATATTGCTGGCTCAGAAACTCCGTGATCGCGGTCTCTGAGACGTATCCGAGCTTGGCAAGCTGAGCGCCCAGACGTCCGCCACTGTTCTTTGACTCTTCAACGGCCTTTTTCAGCTGCTCGGGAGTGAGCAGGTTGTTTCTGACCATTAACTGTCCCAAACGCTGATTCATGCGTAGACTCTCCAGATAGTGTAAGCGTTATATTCACGCACCGATGTCATGAGCATTACGGAAGGAATTGCAGTGAGCAGACCAACCCATACGACTTCATATCTATGATATTCCCTCATATGTGGAATTGTCAAGGTATAATATTATTCTTTATAATCAAGCGACCGGCGCATGATTGAAACCGGAGCGCGCGTGTGGGTCCACAATTCAAATGCGTCGACCCCCTGAAAGAGCAGCATTTCCAGACCCTTGGCGTGTCGAACGCCGGTTTTCTTCAGAATCCCGGCGGTTTCATCGTCTCCGTGATAATAGTTCATGTCAAAAAAGAGGGAGCCGGATGTCATCCTGGAAAGATCAAGGCCGGCGATCTTTCCCCCCGTCGCCCGGGCCGACGTGGCGTTTATGACGATGCCGAATTGTGCGATATCCCGCTCCCCACCCGCATCAAAGAGCGCTCCATCCTCCAGGGGAAGGGGCGTTATCGATCCCAGATTTCCGAAACGATCCGCCAGCGTTTGGGCGCGTGCCTCCGTGCGGTTCGCCACAAAAAGCTCCGCCGCCCCGGCGTGAAACAGCGCCGGGATCACGCCCCGGGCCGCGCCCCCCGCCCCCATCAGCAATATACGGCTTCCCATAACGGGCACACCGGAACCCTCCTCGATGGCCCGGACGAGGCCCGTGCCGTCGGTGTTGTGTCCCACAAGAAAATCGCCGTCCCACGCCAAGGTGTTCACCGACCCCGAAAGCTCCGCCGCGATGGAAAGACGATCCACAAGCTCCGCTGTCCGCTCCTTGTGAGGGGCGGTCACGTTCCCCCCGCCGAACCCCACCGCCTTCAACGTCCCAATGGTCCGTTCCAGGTCGGAGGCCGTCACCCTGAGGGCCAGGTACACCCCGTCGATCCCGGCGGCGGCCAGGGCCGGATTCATCATGGCGGGAGACCGGGAGTGGGATACCGGGTCCCCCAGCAGGCAGAAGAGTCGGGTGGACGCCGTGACGGAATTTGTCCGGGGAAGGTTCCCCCCGGACGTATGGACATTATCGGTTCGATTCGACATAGGCGCGGATGCTCTCGATGTCCGGGTGGGAGGGATTCAGCTTGATGTAGCGTTCAAGGTATTTCGCCGCCTCGGTGTGGTTCCCCTCATTCCTGTAGATCATGCCCAGGTTGTAGAGGGCGTCGGCGATGGTTCCGTCCAGCCTCAAAGCCAGCGTATAGTAGTCCTTGGCGTATTCGATCTCATCCATCTGATCGTAGGCGTAGGCCATCAGAAAATACGATTCGGCGGATTTGTATCCGTAGTCCTCGATGGCCTCGTCGAGCACCTCGATGACGTCGATATATCTCCCGGAGTCCAGGAGCTCCGCCGCCCGCTCCAAAAAATCCTCCTCGGTCGGCATCTCGTCGATCAGCCATCCCTGGGGGGAGCCGCTGGCGGCGGCCGAATAGGTGCGCCGGTCATCGTTGAGGGTATAGTATTTCACCGAGCCCGATGTGGGCCTGATGATCACGCCGTATATCAGATTGTTGTAGATGAGAAGCTCGATCTTTCCCGCGTCGTCGATGTAGTGCTCCACCCAGGTCTCCGCCCCCACCACGCCGGAGAGCATGTCGATGCGGGTCTTGTATCTGTCGGCGGCGTAGGCCGGGTCCAGCTCCGCGTCTCCCAAAAGATCCTTGAGGGCGTAGGTATCGGCGGAAAACACCGCCGGAAGGATGAGAAGCACGGCGATCAGCGCGACGATCGCCCCGCACAACGCGCCGAGGCGATTACCCCCGTGTGTATGTAATGCGGCATGGGCCGTCTTTCGTGTTTCAATCATGTTACTCTCTCATGTGTAATTTGTAATATAATATATACACTTTTTTCGGGCGCTCCCTTCCCGACAACCGAAGTGCGGCGGCGGAAAGCCCATTCTTTCGCACCGAGACCGGAAGGAGAAGGGGCGACGGCGCATATCCGCGGCACGGCATTTCCGCGACCGACCCGGTTTTCATCACACCGACTACTCCACATCCAAAGACTCGCCCGGAAAGAATTCTCCTTCCACCAGCGGGTATACCACCTCGACGGGAAACATGTGCTCCGACGTCGTCGATTCCTCCCACCCCGAAGGCTCCGCCGGCACGGTCGGTCCATCCGCCTGTGGATTCGGCGCGTCCACCGGGGGGACGCTCTCCGGCTCGTCCGATGTCCGGGCGTCCAGCTCGTCGAGGGCACGGCCCGCCGTCTCCCGCACCCGTTCGTCCTCGTCGTTGAGGGCCGCCTCCAGCATGTAGCGGACGTCCTCGGTGGCGATATGCACAAGAATCTGGGCAGAGAAAATCCGCACATCCACATCGTCGTCGAACAGGGAGTTGGAGACGATATAGGCGATGAGGGGATCGTCCTCGGACCACAGGACGAAGAAGTAGTTCACCTGTTCGGCGACGTCGTCGTCATCGCACTCCTCCCCCCGGGGAGCGCCGTCGGGACAGCGGGAGGCGATCTTCACAAGCGACGACACCGCGTAGAACGACAGGTCGTAGTCCGCCTCGGTATCCACCGCACCCAACAGGGAATCGACCGAGTCGGGGCTCCTGATCTCTCCCAGGGCCCAGGCCGCGGCGTTTCGGACGTCGGAATCAGGATCGTGGAGCCGCACCTCCAATGCGTCCACGGCCCGGGGATCGCCCTCGTGCGCCAGGTTCCTGATGGCGTACTCCTTCACGGACGGGTCGTCCACGTCGAGCAGCTTCTGGTTCAGCTCCACCGGGTCCATCATCCCAACGACAATCACCCCCACCGCCGCAATCAGGACGACGATTATCAGGCAGCAGGAACAGCCCTTGATGCGGGGTTTATCCTCCACGATCAGCGGCGTGTTGGAAGCCCCCTTGCCCGAATAGGCGGGGGTGACGGAAAAATCATCGCGGCCCATCGTAACTCCATAATAATGCGTTAAAATAAGCCTCTATTATATATCATTTTTCTGGTTTTGGAAGAGGGGAATGAGGGGGGGTATTTTTAGGTGTCTGCTTCTTACTTATAAATCTGATACTTCTATTACTTTAATAGTGTTTTAAATTTTTCATCAAATCCTTCTGTTCTTAAATAATTTATTAAGTTTTTTGCTTCTTTTTGAATTCCTTCGTTTTCTGATTTCAATGTTGAGTCCAGTATTTTATATACATTATCCTGTACTATTAGCAGTGTTACAATATCTCGAGAATTCCTTAAAATTTCATCAAGACACTTCAATACGATACCCTCATTTTCATTAGCAACTTCAGCCAATACTTCAACTACTTCACGTATGTCATCAATCTTGTCAGATGCCTTTATTGCATTCAACAGACTATTAAACACCCACTCAGAATCCTCATCATTAAAAAACTGTTTTGAACAAAACCACCAACCAAAAGAACCGGTTTCTAGGCTATATTGATAATCTTCATCTCCTTGAATTCTTTCTTGTATCTTTTTTGCTCTCCAAACCCAAAGTTTTTTTAGTCTCTGGATTATATTCCTAGATGCCTTTTCTTTTAAATGCCACAAACTTAAGCCTATAAAACTTATTGCATTTTTTCTTATTTTGTCATTTGCTATCTCCCAAAAATTTATAAACAGATTGTCCTCTAAAACAATCTTCCCATGCCAATAGAAATACATTATGTGTTTTACCAATTTATCTATAAATGGAGAGTCTTCAGAACTAGTTTGAAGGTAGTTTGGAATAATTGAGATAGCTCTTTTATACTCTTCTTTAAGTATTTCAAAAACTTCAAAATATGGTGGTGAAAACTTTATGTACCCATTCCAAGCAGCTCTCCATAAAATCTCATCATCCTTATTGAATATTCTTTTAAGGTTGTTTTTCGCCCAGTAAGGATCAATACGTACTATCCAACCAAATTCTTGACCTATAACGGATTGAATAATTAAAGAACCTTTATGCTCAAACTTTAGATACTTTTCAATGTAATCTTTTACTTCAATAACAGACTCGAAACTTAGATCATTTTCGTTTTTAATATTTTTAGATAGTAAATCATTTCTCATAACCCAGCGGGCATACTCAAACATTGAATGCATTGCTATCCCCTCAGTGACATTAATTGAAGATGTCACAAGGTCCATTATTCTTTCGTCTATCAATTTTTCATTTACATTTGCTGAATCCTCCTTTTCTTAAACTAAGGTTGTTATTATCCTCCAAACAATATCACGAAATTCCATAGGAATAGGAAATATGCAATTTGATTTTAATCCAGATTCAATAAGTCTAATAGCTTCTTTCTTCGCCCAATTCCAATCATTATCCTCGTGAAATCTTTTACTCTGTGAAAGAATATCAGGATCGTGTTTTTGAGATATGCTCTCCAATAAAACTAAAACAGTGGACCAATTAAATTTTATCTCACCTTTGATGTCATCTTTACTTTTTTTAAAATATTCATTGAATCCACGAATAAAACCAATTAAATAAATAGGGAATCTCAAATCAATTAGAATCTTTGCGTCTTTTGAAAATTGATATGTATCGATAAGAACCATTTCCGTGATTTCATTTCTCAAGCCTTCAGGTGAGGGTTCACTCCAAAAATCCCTTTCTCCAAAATCAACATCATTCAAATATTCAACCAGCTGTGGAGTTGTAAACTTTAACAAATCTTCAGCATTTTTTGGACTTCTTTCATCAATAAATCCTGAATCCGAATAAAATCTGAAAGTTGGGTGTAGAGATTTACCATACTTATCAATAAGATCTACATATTTCTTTTCTCGTTCTTCATTTAGATATTTCTCTATTAAGACAAATTTGTCACGCTGCCACGTCTCTTTATATTCAATAAAATCATTTTCTGTTGCTTCTTCATTCCACCTTTCTCTTCTTTTTCTCCTATATGTTTCATAGTCACACGGACCTGACTCAATCCAATCAAATACTACAAGTTTTTGTTGGCCATTCAATTTACCAAAATATCTTTCTAAAAGACGTGAATATTCATGATGACACTCATTATCATCAAATAACTCTTTATTTAATATGTTCTCAAGTAACAAAGATCCTGCTAAATCAGGATTTTCATATAAGAGATGCAAGTTGATTCTTATAAAAATCACATTATCTTTTAAATTGAAATAGTTATAGATATCCTCAAAAGATTTTTTTCCTATCTCAATACAATACTCAGCCATATCTCGAACCGTTTCAACTAGAAAATTCCCAATTTCTTCTGAAAAATTCTGATCACTCTCCTCGATAGTTTCTCTATGAAAATATATTGGTGATTCAATGTATTTAATTAGTTTATTTGTGAAAAGCTCAATAGCTTGGATATCAGCTATTTCAACTAGCGATTTGTGTATTAGACGTAATGTTTTTTGATATATAAAATCTTCACATTTTGCAGTTATTTTTAATTTATTATCAAGTTTTCTCTTTTGTTCAATATCTTCACTATCCCCTTCAATTGTTATCCCAAAAAGACTTTTCACTAATTTTAAAGTCGTATCTTTTACTCCTAAAGAGCAAAGATGGTTTATTAATTCACCATATCCATAAGGTAACGCATAACCAATGTATTTAGTTTTATTTATCCATTCTTCCTCTCTCTTTGCTATTCTTTCTGCATATTTTGCATTCATTTTTAAAGCTGCTTCAATAAAATCTTTATGAATAAATTCATTGTTTGTTTCTGGTATTACTTCAACTATGATTTCGCATATTTTTTCTGGAATTTTTTGCGCCACTCTAGCTAAGTAACCCGATGCTTTCCATAATGCTCTTTCACCAATAATAGGTGGATATTGGAAGTACTTTATAAAGTCCTTAAATTTCAACCATTCTGGGTTCTCGCATTTTTCAAAGAAATAGTTAAGAGCCATCAAAGTATTTGGGATTTTCTCCCTCAATATTGTCAAGTCAATTTCATTTGGATTCTCTTTCTTCAAGATTTCATCAATCCTTTTAAAAAAAATCTTTTCATAATGTTCCTCAAATATTCTAATAAGTTCAATTAATAGATACTCAAATTTCTCAATTATTTCTTTGAATTCACTATCATAATATCTAGGTGGAAGTTGAGAATTTCTATGAGCATATTTATGCAAACCTTTGTCTGTAAAACTTAACCACAATCTTTCTAATACATCATTATCAATATCGTAAATCTCCAAAATATCTTTTATTTTTTGTTTCTTAGAGTATTTACTTTTTTCATCAGCATCTTGTACTAATAGTTCCAATTCCTTTTCTAATAAATCATTGTCAATACCATGAGTATTTAAAATATCACTTAACTGCTGCTTCTTTGTATTGTCACTTGTTTTAACAGTATCAGGAATTAATAGGTCGATTATATTTCCTTCTATCTCTCTTGCTAAATGAGCTACAACATGTGTTTTTGTCTCTATCTCGATTTCATCACCCAACAACTTACATAAATCAAGATAAAACATCGCTGACTGCCTACCGACATATCTATACAGACCTTCAAAAATTTTGTTTTGTGTACTATTTTGAAATATGAATGTCATTTCTTTTCCATCGTTTCTAAAATACATACATGAACATGAATAATATACTTATTTTACTATAAAATCAAACTACAACCATACTAATGCAAATACCGCTTCCCGTCCCTCGTAATCACCTCCACCCTCCCCTTTGTGGGGTCTTTGGTCAAAAGCCTCACCAGGCCGCCTCCCGTCGGTCCCACGATGCCCCCCTCCGGCGGCGGACAGGCACCTCCCGGCGGGTCCCTCCGTTACCTTTTAACAGAACGGCAACGGGGTGTACATCTGCATCGTGGTGTTTTCGCGGCCGGCCCACCTTCCATCACACCGATTACTCTATATACAGAGGTAGCCTCGGGATGTATTCCTCTTCCAACAGTGGGTATATCGTATCGTCTGGATACAGATACTCAGGCTTTGTTGACGGGGGCGGTCCCAGCCCATCCAGAGCCATGTCCACCGCCTCCCGCACCCGCTCATCCTCGTCTTCCCGGGCCGCCTCCAGCATATATCGGACATTTTCAGTGGCAACACTCACCAGGATCTGTGCGGCAAGAATCCGCACATTCACATCATCATCGAACAGGGATTCGCAGATGATATAATCGACGTGGGATATCATGCACCCGTGTAAACATATTTCAGCCACCTCTACGGCGGCGGTGTCATCCCTGCATTTTTCACCTCGGGGAGCGCCGTCGGGACAGCGGGTGGCGATCGAAAGAAGCGATCTCACCGCATAGTACGACAGTTCGTCGTCCATCCCGTGCTTCACTACCTTCCGCAGCGGATCTATCCCGTCGTGACTCCCGATCTCACCCAGGGCCCAGGCGGCCCTGCACCGAATGCCCGCATTCGGGTGACCAAGCTCCTTTTTCAGGGCGTCCACTGCCCGGGAATTACCCTCCCGCGCCAGGTTCCTGATGGCATATTCCTTCACCTCCTGATTGTTCACGGTGATCAGCATCAGGTTCAGCGTTACCGGGTCCATCACCAGTTGGGCATATATCACCATACCACCCACCAAGGCCAGGAGTATCAGGAAACAGGCGCACCCCCGGCGGGATTTTTCCTCCACGATAAGCTGTCCGCTCGGGATCTCCTCGCCGGAATAGGCGGGAGTGACGGCAAAATCATCGCGGCCCATGACAACTCCATATCATCGCGTTGAAAATGAGTTTCAAATATATATTTCCCCCGGTTTTGAAAGGGAGGGAGACCGCCCCATCAATGCAAATACCGCTTCCCGTCCCTCGTAATCACCTCCACCCTCCCCTTGGTGGGGTCCTTGGTCAAGAGCCTCGCCAGGCCGCCCCCCGCCAGTCCCACGATAAATCCCCCCACGTGGGCCCAGAAGGCCACGCCGCCCGAGGCCGCGTCCGCACCGATGGAGGCCACGCCGGAAAAGATCTGGATGAGAAACCATATCCCCAGAAAGACCACCGCCGGTATCTCCATCAGCCGGATAAAATAGATGAGGATCACCACGCTTGTCACCCGCGCCTTGGGGTAGAGGACGAAATAGGCCCCCATGACGCCGGCGATGGCGCCGCTGGCCCCGATGGTGGGGACGGCCGAATGCGGGTCCGACACCACGTGCAGCAGGCTCGCGCCCAGCCCCGATGCCAGGTAGAAAATCAGATAGAGGAAATGCCCCATCCGGTCCTCCACGTTGTCCCCGAATATCCACAGAAACAGCATGTTCCCGATGATGTGGAGCCACCCGCCGTGGAGGAACATCGAGGTGAAGAAGGGTAGGATCGTATATTGGGGGCCGTAGAGGCCGGAGGTGACGGTTTCGGGCACCACGCCGTAGTAGAAGACGAAGGTATCCAATCCCTTGCCCAGGGCCAGCTCATAGAAGAACGCCGCGATGTTTATGGCGATAAGAACATAGGTGACGAACGGGGTCTTCTCTGCCGGTACGTTGTCTCTCAAAGGTATCATAATGTGTTTCTATCTATAATCATATATAATGTGGTTTGTTGACTTACCCATCCCCGCCCCCCCCTCCCCCAACCCTATGGCTACCTCCCGCCCCGGAGCTTTTCTATCTTCCCGATGGGTCGGTACCGGGGATGCTCGATGACGTCCCCCCGGACCACCACCATCCGGGGTTGCATGAGGCAGCGGATATCGCTTGTGGGGTCGCCGTCCAGCACCACAAGATCCGCGGATTTCCCCGCCCGGATCGACCCGGTCACGTCATCGACGCCGATGATCCGGGCGGTGTCTATGGTGGCCCGGTGGATGACCTCCCGGTGGGTCATTCCGGCGATCGCCATGAAGTGAAACAGCTCTTTTACCGTGTCGTACTGGGGGGTCAGGGGCGACCCGGCGTCGGTACCCACGCCGATTTTCACCCCGGCGGCGTAGGCCTTCCTGAACCCGGCGATCACCTCCTCCCGGATGCGCCAGGCGTTTTCGTATTGCACACGACTCAGGCCCGACGCCTCGGGGGCCGCCTCCGTGATGTTCATGACCACCGTGAGGGTGGGAATGAGGGCGCTGTATCCCCTGAGGCTGTTGGGATTATCCAAAAACAGCTCGATGTGCTCGTCGGTCAACTCCGCCCCGTGCTCGATGGTATCCACCCCCGCCTCCAGGGCCTCCATCACGCCGTGTGCGCTCTCGGCGTGGGCCGCCACCAGCAGCCCCGCCCGGTGTGCCTCGTCACAGACCGCGGCGATCTCCTCCGGGGTCATGTGTGGGCGGCCCGCCTCCCCGGGCCTTTTTGCGTCGGTCACGCCGCCGGTGCTGGTGATCTTGATGAAATCGACGTCATCTGCGATGGCCAGCCGGACCGCTTTTCGAAATTCCCAGGGTGAATCCGCCACCCTGCCGAACACCTCCCCGCCGTGGCCGCCCGAGGCGCAGAGGATCGGGCCGGCGGTGAGTATCCGGGGGCCCCTGTCTTTCCCCGCGTCGATGCGTGTCCTGACAGTGATGTCATACAGACACGGATCCCCCACCGCCCGAATGGTCGTCACGCCGCTTGCCAGGGCGGTACGCACGTTTCTTTTCATCATGGCCGTGGCGGCGATTTTTCCGGGGAACGATCTGAGAAACCGGGCCAGCCGTCTTCGCTGCCTCGATGTGCTGAAGGATCTCGGCTTTCCGTCCCCAATGGTGTGGACGTGGGCGTTGATGAGTCCGGGGATGATGTACGTCCCCGAGCAGTCTATGACCCGGGCGCGGGGGGGTATTTTTACCTGATCCCTCCGGTCGACGGCCGTGATGACGCCGTTACGACCGCCGATGCCGCTTTCCTCGGAGTGTTCAATGAGTATCGTTGCGTTCGGAGAAACGGCGGATTCCAGATGACCGTCGATGACGTTGGCGCCGACAAGAGCGATGGGAAAAGTGCGGTTCATTATTTGTTACCATGCAACATACATGATAGTATATAATTATATTCGACCCAGGGGAAACTATACCACCAACAACGTCTGTTTACAACCGTGTCGTGGCGCTGTTTCCCCTCAGCAGTTGTCCATTTTCCCGGTCATGGAATCGATATCTATCCTGACGACGGCGGTGGCCTCCACTGTCCCGTCGGGAAAGACAATGTCATCGGGCGATCTCTCGGGCGAGAGGTGCCGGACGATGGTTTTGAGGGCGTCGATCTTCCGGGCCGGGTCATCAAGGATCGAAGCGACTCCGAAGCCGATGACCGAGCGATAGGCCATGGAAAACCCGCAGTGATTATCCGGCTTGACGGGCGGGATAACCGCCACATCCACCTCCGCCTCAAAGCAGACCCTGGGGTGGTGTTTCAGGATTTCCATCTTCCACCCCTCGTGGCCTGAGTGTATGAACAGTGCGGCCTTGCCGTCGTACCCGAAGTTCACCGGGACTATATATGGAGTTCGACCGTCGAAAAGCCCAAGGCGCAGCACCACCGCCCGGGTCAGAACATCCCTGATCCCGGCGGGATCGGTTATCTCCCGTTCTTTCTTTCGCATGAGTATCAGTCTCCCGTTAAAAACTGGTTAAAATGGCGGTTTTTTTGATGACACATCTTTGGTGATTGTATCATGACAACGTATAAAAAAGGGGGGGGACATCCCACACGGGCCCGAATCCGAGAAAAGAGTACGCGAACGGAATATCGATCGACCTTCGATAATAACCTGATTTTATATTGTAAAGTGTAATATTTTGCTTACATATTATATACAAAATAATTCTTTTTACAGGATAATGTGTGCTATAATATACAATTATTCTTTTGCGGGAGTTTGCCAGCACCGGAATTCGGCGGTGCGAACCATCTAAACAGCGACGTTGAATCGACAGGAATGAGTTACATGTTCGATCGGAAAAAATTTCAATCTCCACAGCCCATGATGCGTTCAGTATCACTCAATAATGACCTTCTAATGACGGTCGTCCTGGGGGGATTGGGCGCCCTGTTGAGTTACTTCAGCGTCGAGATTCCCAACACCGAGGTATTCTTTGATATCCGGCAGGCGTTTGGATTTATTGCCTTCGCCCTTCTCTCCCGCTGGTGGCTGGCGCTTGTGGTTGCGATGATCATCTCCGCCAGCGGATTTCACCAGGTATCCCTCGCCACGGCCTTCTTCGGGAATCTCCTCTATCTGATACCCACCCTCGTGGTCGTCCGCCTGGTCCACGGCCGCTTCCTTGCCCGCCTGACAAATCTCTCGGCCTACGGCGTGGGCTGGTTTTTGCTGGTAATCTTCTGCTACCAGGCATTCACCACACCGTTCATATGGAGTGTCCTTGCCGTACTTCGGGATATACCCATTTTCCCGATGATCCTTGAGGGCTGGAGGGATCAGCCGTTTTTCATCGAATCTCTGCTGGTCGGCGTTATCTCCGCCTTGGCGATGGCGGCGATCAAGGCCCACCGGGCCCTCCTCCGAAGCCGTCGGGAGCTGATCACCACGCTGGACTCCATCGGCGACGGCGTGATCGTCACCGACTTTGAGGGACGAATCATCCGCATAAACCCGGTGGCGCAAAAGCTCTGCGGCGTTTCCCTCGAGGAAGCCATCGGAAGCCCCCTGATCGATGTGTTTTACATCGTCAACACCCGGACGATGGAGCCGGTGGAAAATCCGGTGCATACGGTGCTCGAAAAGGGTGTTACCGTGGGGCTGGCGAATCACACAAGCCTTATCTCAAAAGACGGAACCGTCAGACAGATAGCCGACAGTGCTGCGCCCATTCGCCTTGAGGGAAATCAGCCAATCGGCACCGTGATGGTCTTTCGAGACGTCACCGATGAATATGAAACCAGGGAGATGCTCGAACTTTCCCGGAACATTATCGAGCGAAGCCCCGTGGTGGCGTTCATATGGAAAAACCTGGAGGGATGGCCGGTGGAATACGTCTCCGAAAACGTGAATCGAATGTTCGGGTATACCGCCGGAGATTTTACAAGCGGCGCCGTCGCCTATTCTGAAATTATTCATCCCGACGACATCGACCGGGTAACGGAGGAGGTAAATACAGCCACAGCCAACCCGAACGCGGATTCGATCACACACCAGCCCTATCGCCTCATCACCCGTACGGATGAGATTAAATGGGTGCGGGACCTGACACGCATCCGCCTGGATACGGATGGGAGCGTCACCGGATTCGACGGGATTCTTATTGACATCACCGAGCTGAAACAGGCGGAACAGAAATACCTCGATCTGTTCAACACATCAATAGACATAGTCTTTATCTCCTCGGTGGACGGGAGATTTTTGGATATCAATCCGGCGGCGGAGGAGATTTTCGGACTGACCCGGGATGAGCTTCTCTCCACAAAGATTGAGGATATCGTATATTTTTATCCGGAGGACCGGGAGAAACTCCGAAAGAGCATCGAGCGCGACGGATTTGTAAAAAACTACCCGCTTACCATGAAAAAGAGCGACGGCACCCCCATCGACAGTATTTTAAGCGCGGTGGCGGTCCGAGCGCCCGATGGAAGAATCGTTGCCTACCAGGGGATCAGCAAGGATATCTCGAAGCTGAGAAAAACCCAGGAGCAACTCTTCCGCGTCCAGAAGATGGAGGCCATCGGTACGCTGGCCGGCGGCATCGCCCACGATTTTAACAACATCCTGGCGACGATCCTGGGATATGCGTCGTTTTTGAAAACGAAAACGACCGGGGATGATACCGTCCAAAAGGGACTCGACGCCATAGAAAAGTCATCGGTCCGGGCGGCGGAGCTGACCTCCCAGCTTTTATCATACACGAGAAAGAGGTCCAAGGAGATCACGACGATAGACCTGAACCGGGTCGTCAAAGATGTGTATCAACTCGTTTCCAAGACCCTGGAAAAATCAATCGCACTGCACCTTAACCTGGACAGCGACATTCCCAATGTGGAGGGGGACGAATCCCAATTATACCAGGTGATTATGAATATCTGCGTCAACGCCCAGGCGGCGATGACGAAAGGCGGGACGTTTACCATCGAGACCGGGACAAAACGCTTCGATCACCCCGTCGAAAAGGATCTTTTCACCATCAAAGAGGGATTGTACGTCAGCATGCGGTGCACGGACACCGGAACGGGCATGGACAGGGACACGCTGCTGAGGGTGTTCGAGCCCTATTTCACCACGAGGGGAAAGAGCGGCGGCTCGGGGTTGGGCATGAGCGTCGTCTTCGGCATCGTCAAGGGCCACGGAGGCTATATTGAAATCGAAAGCGAACTAGGAAAGGGAACATCCGTGACCGTTCTGCTGCCCGCGTCGGAAAAGCATGCCGATCTCTTCTCGGACCAGGCGGCCGAGATCACCGGGGGAAGCGAGACGATCATGATCATCGACGATGAGGAGGATATCCTCTCCATGACCACGAACATCCTGAGCGACTACGGCTATACCGTCCACGCTTTCAATTCCGGGAAAAAAGGTATCGGGGCCTATGCCGACACCAAAGCGGACCTGGTGATACTGGATCTGAAGATGCCGGACATGGACGGGCGGGAGGTGTTCTCCGAGCTGAAGAAGATCGATCCGGACGTGACGGTGCTGTTTTCCACCGGATACGCGGGGCCGGACCTGCACCGGGAAATGCGGCAGATGGGCGCCCGGGGATACCTGGAAAAGCCGTTCGTGATCAAAAAGCTCCTTGGGAAGGTGCGGGAGGTGTTGGACGGGTGAGGGGGTGGATTGTGGGGGAGGTGACCAAAGGGATGGGAGGTGCTTTATTTAAAAAAACACGCAAACCATAGCTTTACTCTTCCGAGATCGACTCAAAAAAAGCACTACGGGAATGGGAAATGTCTGATAAATTGGAGTAAGTTACTCCAAAATCACTAATATTTCTTATATATTCATCTTTATCAGAAAAATATATATAAAAATCATCAAACTCATCAACTGCTTCCCTAAAGGCTTCATTAAAAATGTTATTAGTATTATTAGCAAGGTATTCTCTGTTTGTAATGTGCGGTAGTCACAAGTTGCGTTGACAGTTTGCCTTCCTGTGAGATGGTTCTACTATACTACGCCACGCTCTCCTCGGCTACCGTTTCTTCATACACAAAT
>JAFGFE010000043.1 GCA_016931225.1 Candidatus Zymogenaceae bacterium | reverse complement strand
TCAACGGCGACATCGCCGGGTTCATCCAGAAACCGGCGACAATGATGGAATTTTTAAAAAAAGTCCGAAGCGCCATCGATCGATAGGAATCGGAGAGAATCCCCTGAAGATGACTCCCTGTTTAAGAATCCCGTCGACTCCTCCTCTCCGATACCGAAGCGGCTCACCTTGCCTTAAGCACCGACGAGGAGTTCCCTGACCTTTTCGGCGGTTTCATCGGTGATGTTCCGACATCTCTGGACACCGTCTCCCTCGATATATTTTTCTACGCCTTTGGGTGTCGAGATGTCGGCGCCGATGATCTCCCGGCATTGTGTGGAGCCGAACTGTTCGGTAAACCATTCACCCAGCACCGTGCCGACATTCATGGGTCTGTTGAACGCATTCACGTCGTCGGCCAGGGCGTCCTTTCCGTTCTTCATCATCCACATCATTCTGAGCACCCTGGGGACACTGTCCTCGATTTCGCCGATGGCCGAACCGATGGCGACGACCCCTGCGGTGAATGCGCCGCAGGTGAGCCCGGAAAGCGCTGTCCCCCCGATAAATCCCCGGGTGGCGTCTCCGATAATCGTGTCGTAATCGATAAGATCGGAGACGCCCGAAAGGACACTGTGGGCGCAATGGAAGGATGCGTCCCGGAAGACATTGAGCAGCCTTTCATACTCTTTTATGAGGTCGGCGGAAAGAAGGTCTGTCCCACCGATCAGTTTCGCCCGAGAAACGAGCCCCTTCGCTGAGCAAACCGCATTCATGCACGCCTCCATGCCGGATTTGGGGGTATTGATGCCGTCACACCTGAGGCTTTTGTGCATCGTGTGAAACGCCTTCATGTAGTTCCTGCCGACGTGTATAAAAAGGGGAACGCCTTCCACCTCTTCGTCCATCCCCGGCGTCAGGCCCAGGTGCATGAGCGACGACGTCACGCCGCCGCATTCACATCCCATATTCCCGATGCCTCCGGGGAGGCCAGAGGAGAGCGTGATCAATCGCGTGTAATCGGTGTCGCGTCGCCCTTTTTCTATGAGCGTATGCATGACGGTCGGGGCGCAGTGTCCCATGCGGAGCATCGTCCCCATGCACCGGACGCGATCCAAAAAGGGCGATGTGCACCCGCCGGCGCCTCCCGCCGACAATACGGCGCCGCCGCCGAACAGAAGGGCGCCCGCCACACATGATGTTGCCGCCGTCTTGTGAAACTCTCTTCGTGAAAGGACAACGTTTTCAATCTTCATCGTATGTTTTCGCCTCCGTGTTTACTGTGTCCGACCTCTGTGTCGGAGTGTTCGTATATTTGTAGGGCATCACCCGTATTGCAATTCACCCCGATCCTATAAGTGAATATATTGTTCATTATATGTACAAAAAAATTACCACAGGAACCTGGAAACGCCGAAGAAGTGGTAATCCAAGAGGTTGTCAAAGGCGGCCCGTATTTGATCCGCCCGGGTATATGACTTGAGGATTTCCACAACCGCATTGTAGAGATTTTCGTAGATAAGACGAAGCATACGGAGCTTCAGCTCATCGACATGTATGGGATGTTCGATCGTATTCGTGTATCGCATGGCCATATTTGTCATCAGGTCGACCAATTCATCCTTGAATCCCAGATAGGGATTCCCCTCCCTCTCCTCCATGGTAATGACAATCTGGCGTCGGTATGTCACAAGGTACTCGAAGAGCTGTTCGTCCATCAGGTCCATTGCCGGTGCATGTCGGGCGTTTTTGAGGTCCATACCGTCGGCAATCATGAATTTGCTTCCGATCATGTCCCTCAGACCGTCGATGATATCCATCGGTACCAGGGTATTGAAAAGCTCCTTTTTGTTTTTATAATATCGATAGATATTACCGACGGAGACTCCGGCGTGACGTGCGATATCGGCCATCACCGCCCCCTGATACCCCATCTCATAAAACGTCTTCAAGGCGGCGTCGTCTATTTTTCGCTTGATGTCTTCTTTGAGCATCTGTGCCACATCACACCCCCTATAATGAATATATTATTCATTATTAGCGTCCTGTCAAGAAAAAAATGCGTCCCGCCGCCCGAGTGAATGTCAAGGAATCGTATGTGGAGTGATGCCGCACCCGCTTCGGTGGAGTACGGGGAAACGCCCGCTCATTTTCAAAAAACCGTATGGGATCCTTCGAAATACCGAAGTCATATGATCTTCTCTCCGCGGCTGAGTGAGCGGACACCATGAGATACGAGAACCTTTTTTTGCTTTATCTGTCTCATTTTGTAGTATAATTTCACCTTTGAGGTCGACTGTCGTCTCAACACAACGCGTGCCGGAATCGAAAGAGGCAATACGAGTGAGATACCACCACACGGCTCAAGCCGGATGTTGTGCATCCCGTTTCAGAGTTTCAAAAACCGGTTTCTTTCAAACCACCTTCTCCTACGTTATTTCGAATGAATGCATGCACGCACAGGGAGGACGCCTCCCTGACATTCTGACCGCTCGATCAGAAATCCGACATGCTCCGAGAGTCGTTTTCGAAAAACGGTCACCCGTCACATCATTCGTGATCGACAGCGGCCGTTTTAAGGGGGACAGGTACCCGAGCGGTTGCCCCCTTTCCAGTAGCGGCGGCTCCGCCGATGAGTAATATACCGTTAACCTGAACCAACAGAGATGAGGTACACGTGGACCTGAAACCGAAACGAAAATATATATATGCGGCAATCGGGGCGCTCATCGTTGTGGTGCTCCTGCTCTCTTTCATGCTCATCGTGAGACCGTTTTCTTCCACAAAAAACGGAGATCTCTCCGAAAACGCCATGGAGAATTCCTCGGCGGTCCCGGTGACGGTCACCGAGGTCCGTCCCGGTAAGATCAGAAACACCCTCTTCTATACGGCGGTGCTGTTCGCCGAGGATGAGGTCGAGGTATACGGCATCGCCGACGGCAAGGTCATCGAGTATCGATTCAAAGAGGGGGACCGGGTACGACGGGGAGACATCCTTGTCACGCTTGAGCGCCAGGAGATGTACGATCGGTATCTTCCTCTCAATGTCAGGGCGCCTATAAACGGGGTGGTTGCGCGAAACTATCTTGATACCGGCGAACTTGCAACGACCCAAACACCGCTTTCCCTCATCGTCGGAAGCAACAAGATAAAGGCGATCATCCACGCGCCGGGAGCCGATACGGGCCTCATAGAGGTCGGGATGGGGGCGGAGCTTGTCGTTCCGGAAATGCCCCGGGAAATTCATCCCGGGACGGTCAGCGAGGTCAGCCCGGTTCGGGACGCCGACACCCGAACGTCGCGGATCGAGGTGCTGTTTGAAAACGACGGCGCTGAGCTGGTATCCGGCATGTTCGGAGATATAGAAATCATCATCGAAGAGAAGTCTGATGTCCTGACCCTCCCCACGAGCGCCCTGCTCTTTGAAAAATCCGGCAGGGAGGATCCCTTCTGCTTCGTCGCCAGTGACGACGATACGGCCCGAAAGCGTTCCCTCTCCCTGGGAATTGTAACCGAGGACCTGGTTGAGGTCCTTTCCGGCCTTGAAGCCGGAGAGATCGTGATCATCGACGGCAAGGAAAACCTGGAAGACGGCTGTGCCGTGCTGGTAATCGACACCCTGTAGAAGAAACGCTCACTATGTCCATATCCCGATTTTCGGTAAAGAACTCCGTTCTCATCAATATGATCACCGTCGCCGTTCTTATCCTGGGGGTGTATCACACGACCCGGCTGAGCCGTGAAGTGTTCCCGTCCGTCGATTTTGGATATATCAGGGTAACCACGACATACTCCGGCGCTTCACCCGAAGAAATTGAAAAACTCATAACCATCCCCATCGAGGATGAAATATCGGACATTGACGGCATCGAGGAAATCACATCAACCAGCTCCGAGGGTGTCTCGTCGATATCGATCAAGGCCGAGGCGAACATCGTCGGGGCGAAGCTCGACAGGCTCCTCGATGACGTAAAGAACGAGGTGGACAAGGTTAATGACATTCCCGAAGACGCCGACGATCCGAACGTGGTGAAGCGTGAGCCCCGATTCGATGTCATAACCATCGGCATCTGGGGCGATGCGGACCGGGAACGGCTCCAGGAGACCGCCGATCGGCTGAAAGACGAACTGGAGCTGGTGGAGGGTGTCAGCACCGTTGAAATGGAAGGGTATCGCGACCGCGAAATCTGGGTGGAGGTGGATCCCCGAAAACTGGAGTCGCTCTCCCTCAATCTCGATGAAATAGTCGCCGCCATCAAACAGCAGAACCGCACCATCCCGGGCGGAAGCGTCGATTCGGGGTCGAAGGAGCTGTTGATCCGCTCCATCGGAGAGGTGGTGGATGCGGACGACCTGGGGACCATCGTCATCCGCTCGTATCCCGAAACGGTCCTGACGCTCAAGGACGTTGCGAAGATCACGGAGACATTCGAAGAGGAAACATCTTACAACAGGCTCAACGGGCGTCGCGCCGTGCTGCTGACCGTAAAGAAAAACTCGTCGGGCGATGTCATAGATATCGCGCGGGACGTCAGGGCAATCGTAGAAAACGAGCGAGAGCACCTGGAAAGCGGCATGACGCTCTCCCTGGTCGATGACGAAGCGGCCCACGTTATAAAGAGGCAAAAGACGCTTCTCTTCAACGCCCTTCTCGGCATGTTCCTGGTAATATTAATTTTATATGCCTTCCTCGATTCCCGGGTCGCATTCTGGGCTTCCGTCGGAATCCCCTTCTCCTTTTTGTCCGCGATCATCATCATGAGCTTCATGGGTATCACCCTGAACCTTCTGACCATGTTCGCCCTTATCCTTGTCCTGGGCATCGTGGTCGACGACGCCATCGTCGTCTCCGAGAATTTCTTTCGGTATCGTGAAATGGGATACACGGTCGGCGAGGCGTCGGTTCGGGGGGCCGATGAGGTCCTGATGCCCGTCGTCGCCGCCATCGCCACGAATATCGCGGCATTCGTCCCGCTCTTTCTCATTTCGGGAATCATCGGGAAGTTCCTGAAGTTTATTCCCCTCGTGGTCATCGTGACCCTGGTGGCCTCGCTGGTGGAGGCGTTTTTGATTCTGCCGTCACACCTCAATGAGTTCGCCAAAAACAAAGGCGCGGAGGCGTACCGGGAGGTGCGCACATGGTTCTCACCGATCAGGGAGTACTATGGACGGGTTCTCGGTGTCCTCTTGAATCGACGCTATCTTGTTTTCCTGAGTCTTTTCGGTGTCGCCGTCGTCACCATCATCTTCGGGCTTTTCACCCTGCGGTTCGTTTTCATGGGGCAGTCCATCGCCGAGACATTCCGGGTTTCCATCAACATGCCGACGGACAGCAACCTGGAAGAGACGGATACTGTCGTCAGGGAGATCGAGGATATTATCGCCGGTCGACCCGAAGAGGAAATATCCGCGATCATCTCATCGGTGGGAGGAACCTCCACCTCATACAGGGGCCGCATTACCGTGGAGCTGACCGAATACGGGTACAGGAAAATCGGCGCGGAGAGCATCATCGAGGACATCCGAGAACAGACCGATATGATCGCAGGACCCACATCAATCGTCTATCGCTCTCAGCGAAGAGGCCCTTCCTCCGGCTCCCCCGTGGAGGTAAAAATACAGGGGGATGAATTTTCGACCATCCTGGACCTGGTCGAAGATTTCGAAACCGAGATGGAAGGTATCGAGGGGATTGTCGATATCACCAATGATTATGAAAGGGGAAAGGAAGAGATACAATTCACGTTCGACAGGTACGTGATGGGCGCTCTCGGACTGAATATTACGGATGTCGCCGGAGAGCTTCGCACCGCGTTTTCGGGAAGCAGTGCCGGAGATGTCATCCGGGGTACGGACAGTATCGATATCGTCGTCAAGTTCGACGAAGAGATGCAAAACATCGAGCGTCTCATGAACTTCTCCATTTTGAACCCCGAAGACTACAGGATTCCCCTGAGGACCTTTTCGGAGATCGTCTACAACGACGGAATGCTGAGCATCAATCACATCGATCGTGAAAGAACCCTGACCGTCACCGCCAATGTCATCGAGGGAGAACTCACATCGAAGGAGGCCAATGAGATTCTCATCGACACATTCGGAACCAGGAGCACGACGTATCCCGGCTATACATTCACCTACGGCGGTGAATATGAGGACACGATGGAGTCCATCTTTTCGCTGCTGAGGTCTCTTTTTCTCGCCCTCTTGATCATTTACATCATCCTGGCGGCGCTCTTTCGATCCTACCTGCAGCCTTTTATCATCATGGCGACCGTTCCGTTTTCATTTATCGGCGTCGTCCTGGGACTCTTTATCATGAACATCGAGCTTTCCCTCATGGCGGGCATCGGCATCATCGCCCTCGTGGGGATCGTCGTGAACGACTCCATCGTGATGGTCGACTTCATCAACAAGGAGAGGGACAAGGGGATGGATATATTCGAGTCGGTCGTGGAAACGGGGAAAATACGCCTGAGGCCGATTCTCCTCACATCCCTGACAACCATCGGGGGGCTCTTTCCCATGGCCATCGGCATAGGCGGCAGGGAGCCCATGCTGACGCCGATGGCGGTATCCATCGTATGGGGATTGGCCTTCGCGGTGCTATTGACGCTCATCGTCATCCCCTGTCTCTATATCATCGTTGAAGATATCAAAAAGAGATTCAGGAGAATTGAAGAGTAACCCACGGGAACGTCTTACGACGAGGCAATACTATTCAGGTAAAACAGGAGATGTATTTTCAAGCTCACCGATGACCCTTTTCGATTCCGCATCCTGATCGGTCCAGGGATCATAGTCGATAATTGCACTGTCCACATTCCTCTTCGAAAGTTCACGGATCAGCCTTCGCGTGAAAATCCCCTCCCCCTTCTCACACAGCAGGGGGATGACTTTCCTCATCACATCCAATTTCGGATTTTTCATAACAGCAGGATCATATCCCAACGACGTGATCCTCTCCACCGCCCGGATAAGATCGATGGTTTTCGTGGCACCGTCCGTGGGGCTGTCGTTCATCAGTATGATACCCGAAACCGAATACCCGGAATCAATATAATCCCGTATATGCGCGACAATCTTTTCGGCCTCCCTCTTGCACAACAAACTGTACCTGAAAAGCCACAATCTTCCCAGAAATGTGAAAATAAAAAAAAGGGGGGTATCTTTCCAGGCGAGAAAAATGGATTGGTATCTGAAATAGGTTTTCCTCGACACTCCGCCCCACCCGAGACGCTCAAGGCAGGGCATCGCTTCGATCCCGAAATCGTTTTTCACCAATCGATCAACCAGCTCAGTACACACCCCGGCACACACGGCGATGCCGGGAAATCGCACATTTTGATTCAAAATACACTGGCTGACAAAAACGATCCTTCTCTTTCTTTCGTCAGTGAAATCCATCACGCTCTTCAAAAAAACAAACGACTCAAACACATTGGAATGTAGGTAGAGTGTTACATCCCACGACTTCGATCAAACTCGGGTTTTTCAAATATTTGCCGCAAATCCTTAAATCGCTTGAACTCAACTCTCACGTGCTCATCCATTGCTTCCCTGAAACTCTTCGAAAAGTAAACCTTACACCCCCGGTCAAATCGTCTCCCCACTCCCCAAAAACCGGCTCCTATTATATGGTCAATTTTCACACCGCTATGAGTGTTTTCCAATTTCAGCAGCAGCCGAACGGGTAACGGTATTACCTTTTGTAACCTCCAGACGATCAATCTGTCCGGGACCGCTTCTTCCACCACTCCTTTTTTTTACCCGGGTCCAGGCCAGTCCCTGTAGGAAGGATATGGCCCCAATTTACTTGATAGTTCGACCACGGTGGTCTCACACGTCGCTTTTTTCCGGTGTTGCAACAATAAAGGCGATCGGTATTTTCTCCCGTATAATTTCCATGCTTTCAACATAAAAACCGGAACGCTCCACCAGTCCACACAGCCTTTCCCTGGTAAATCTCTGGTATCCGGGAAAACCCAGGAGAGTAATCACCCGGGATGTGATGCGCGATTTCAGCCCTTCGCCGTGACAGAATGTGGGTAAAATCGCCTTCCCCGATTCTTTTACCACCCGTTTCATCTCTGCCAGGGCCCTCTCCGGCTCTTTCATATTGTGCAGGGCGTTCGCACAGATGACCGTGTCAAACGACCGGTCCTCAAATGGGAGTTCGTATGCATCCTCGATAAAGAAGCTGATATTTTCAATGTGTCGGTCGAAGGCCTTCCGTTTCGCCTCTGCTATCATTTCCGGCGTAATATCAACGGCGTATACCACCGAAACCCTCCGGGCGATCTCCAGCGTTATCAAGCCCGTACCGGCGGCCACCTCCAGCACAACATGATCAGGACATACCTCTCGATCGATTCTTTCAATAAGCACCCGATAGCTCTCGGAAAATCGATCGAGAAACCGGTCATAGCGGGAAGCGGATCCGCTCCAAAAACGTTTCTCCTCATAGACGCGTTTTTCCTGATCGGTCATATTGTTTATTACCCGTGACTTTCCGTAAAGGGGTATTACACACATCACATGTTTTGCAATGCGCAAAAGGCTTCCGTACATTCAATGATTTCGTCGGCCCCGGCATCATGCGTCCTTGTCTATATCCTCTTCCACCCGGCCGTCCCGGAGCTTCACCAGCCGCCGGGCGTAATCCATCACCAGTCGATCGTGGGTGGAAAAGACGAACGTCGCCTTGTGGGTCTCGTTCATTTCCCGCATCATCTCCAACAGCGACGAGGCGGTTTTTGAGTCCAGGTTCGCCGTGGGCTCGTCGGCCAACACCACGTCCGGGTTGGAGACGATGGCCCGGGCGACGGCCACCCGCTGCTGCTGACCGCCGCTCATCTCGTTCGGGCGGGCGTCGATGTAGTCCTTCAGCCCCACATCGGTAAGTATGGTCTCCGCCCGCTCGAC
>JAFGFE010000042.1 GCA_016931225.1 Candidatus Zymogenaceae bacterium | reverse complement strand
GTCAGCGTCGTCTTCCCGTGGTCTATGTGACCAATCGTCCCCACGTTTACGTGCGGCTTGGTCCGCTCAAACTTTTTCTTGGCCATATCCTGATCCTCCGAAACCTTATAACGCCTATATCCGACGCATATTACTTATATATTGTTCAGCCGCTTACGTTCGTGCGCCGGCAACGATTTCCTCGGAAATATGCTGAGGCACACCTTCATAATGGGAAAACTGCATAGTATATGTGGCCCGTCCCTGAGTCATCGACCGGATGACCGTGGCGTACCCGAACATCTCTTCCAGTGGAACCTGCGCCCTGATCGCCTGGGTTCCCACACGGTTTTCTATTCCCGAAATCTTGCCCCGTCGGGAGCTGATATCTCCAACAACATCACCGGTATATTCTTCCGGCGTGACGACCTCGACCTGCATGACCGGTTCCATGAGCATCGGCCGACCCTTCTTCATGGCGTCCTTAAACGCCATCGAAGCGGCGATGGAAAACGCCATTTCTGAAGAGTCCACCTCGTGATACGAGCCGTCATCCAGGGTGGCGGCGACGTCGACAACCGGGTATCCTGCCAGGACCCCTTCATCCATCGCCTTGATGATACCCTTTTCCACCGCCGGGAAGTATTCCCTCGGCACCCGTCCGCCCACAACCTTGCTCTCGAACGAGAATCCCTCTCCCGGTTCCACCGGCATTATGGTGATATGAACGTGTCCGTACTGGCCGCGGCCGCCGGATTGCCGCACAAAGCGACCCTCCGCCTTTGCGGGAGTGGTGATGGTTTCCTTGTACGCCACCTGGGGCCGCCCCACCGATGCGTCCACCTTGAACTCCCTCATCAACCTGTCGACGATAACCTCCAGATGTAGTTCACCCATACCGGAGATAATGGTCTGACCGGTTTCCTGGTCCACACGGAGGCGAAAAGAGGGGTCCTCCATGGCGAGCTTGCCCAGGGCGATGGAAAGCCTTTCCTCATCTGCCTTGGTCTTCGGCTCCACCGCCACGGAGATGACCGGCTCCGGGAACTCCATCGATTCCAGAACCACCGGATTCTTCATCGTCGCCAGGGTATCACCGGTGGATGTCTGTTTGAGACCCACAACCGCCGCGATATCTCCGGAGTAGACCTCCTTGATATCCTCCATCTTGTTGGCGTGAATCTTCAACAAACGACCCACCCGCTCTTTTCGATGACGGGCGGGGTTATATACATCAGACCCGGACTCCAAACGGCCGCTGTATACCCTGATAAAGGTGAGCTGGCCCACGTAGGGATCCGTCATGATCTTGAAGACCAGGGCCGAAAACGGCGCGTCATCATCCAGGGAGAGCACGACCTCTTCATTGGTATCCGGATTAAGACCCGTAACCGGAGGAATGTCCACGGGTGACGGGAGGTATTCAACAACCGCATCCAACAGGGGCTGCACGCCCTTGTTCTTGAACGCGGAGCCGAGCAAAACGGGGACGATCTTTCCCTCGATAGTGCCCTTCCTCAACGCCCGACGGATATCCGGCTCGTCTATTTCCTCTCCCTCGAGGTATCTATCCATCATCTGCTCGTCGAAATCACAGGCGGCCTCAACCAGCCGTTCCCGCATCTCAACGACCTGGGGCATGAGACCTTCAGGAACGTCTTCCACCCTGAAGTCTGCGCCCATGGAATCGCCTTCGTATATGACGCTTTTTTTCGTAATCAGGTCCACGACACCTGCGAACTGATCTTCCGTGCCGATGGGAAGCTGTGTGAGCACCGGGCGGGCGCCGAGACGCTCCTCCATCTGGGAGATGACGTTCAGGAAATCGGCGCCCACGCGATCCATCTTGTTGATGAACGCAATGCGGGGTATGCGATAGTTGTCCGCCTGTCGCCAGACCGTCTCGGACTGGGGCTCCACACCGCCGACGGCGCAGAACACCGCAACCACACCGTCGAGCACTCGGAGCGACCGCTCCACCTCCGCGGTAAAATCCACATGACCGGGAGTGTCGATGATATTGACGCGATGGTCCCTCCAGAAGCACGTGGTGGCGGCGGAGGTAATGGTAATTCCCCGCTCCTGCTCCTGTTCCATCCAGTCCATGACCGCGGTCCCATCGTGAACCTCGCCCATCTTGTACGAAATGCCGGTATAGAAAAGAATCCTCTCGGTTGTGGTGGTCTTTCCGGCGTCAATATGGGCCATGATCCCGATATTGCGGTTTTTATGTAACGGTACTTTCCTCAACGAAACTGTCCCCTGACGATAAAAAAAGCCTCAAAAAGGCTTTTCTCTATTCTTTTTCGTAAAAAACCGGGATTACCAGCGGTAATGAGCGAAGGCCTTGTTGGCCTCTGCCATCTTATGGGTATCTTCACGCTTCTTGACCGCGGTCCCCTTGTTGTTGAATGCATCAATGATCTCGCCGGCAAGGCGTTCCTTCATCGATTTCTCACCCCTGTTCCTTGAATAGTTGATGAGCCATCGAATACCCAGGGCCTCACGGCGATCACCCCTGATCTCCACGGGAACCTGGTAGGTAGAGCCGCCCACCCGCCGGGATTTCACCTCGACAACCGGCTTGATGTTGTCAAGGGCCTTCTTGAAAACACGAATCGGATCATCCTTGGTTCTGTCGGCCACAAGATCCATGGCGTCGTAGAAAATACTCTCCGACACGCTTTTCTTACCCTTGAGCATCATGCAGTTGACGAACTTGGCAACAAGCCTGTCATTGTATTTTGGATCGGAAATTATTTCCCGTTTCGCTATAACTCTTCTTCGGGGCATTATCTTTCTCTTTGTTCAAGTCCCGATAAAATAAATCAGACCTTCTCGCTCCCCTTCCACGACCATTCTTCCCCCTCATCGCCCTTCCGTCGCGACCTCTCTTATCCCTTGAAGGCCCTTCTCTACTCTTCCCGCTTTATGTCTTCGGCCTCTTCGTGCCGTACTTAGAGCGTCCCTTTTTTCGGTCATTGACGCCGAGGGCGTCCAGCGTTCCGCGAATGATGTGGTATCGGACACCCGGCAGGTCCTTGACCCGGCCCCCGCGAATGAGCACAACCGAGTGCTCCTGAAGGTTATGGCCGACACCGGGTATGTAGCTTGTGACCTCGATACCGTTCGTCAATCGAACCCTTGCGACCTTCCTGAGGGCGGAGTTCGGTTTTTTCGGGGTCGTGGTGTACACCCTCACGCACACTCCCCGCTTCTGGGGGGAATTCTGCAGCGCCGGTGAAGAAGTCTTGGACTTCATTTTCTTTCGGCCCTTGCGTACAAGCTGATTTATCGTTGGCATCTACTTTCCTTTTCCGAAAAAACTCACTGATATTATCAGCTACGTCTTAACTTGTCAAGCAATTTTTCTAGTCTGCAACAGCTTCTTCTGTACTTTCCTCAACTTCGAGCTGGTGATACCGATGGTATCCGGTCCCCGCCGGGATAAGCCTTCCCATGATGACGTTTTCCTTCAAACCTCGGAGCAGGTCCACCTTGCCCTGTATTGACGCCTCGGTAAGGACCTTCGTGGTCTCCTGGAACGAAGCCGCCGACAGGAAACTGTCCGTGGAGAGGGATGCCTTGGTGATTCCCAAGAGCAGCGGCTCGGCAACCGCAGCGGCGCCGCCCTGGGCGATGACCTTGTGGTTCTCTTCCTCGAAGATATGCTTTTCCACCTGCTCGCCAACGAGAAATCTCGTGTCGCCCACGTCGGTAATGCGAACCCTTCTCAGCATCTGGCGTACGATAACCTCGATATGCTTGTCGTTTATCTTCACACCCTGGAGTCGATACACCTCCTGGACTTCGTCGACAAGATATTTGGCCAACTCTTTCTCTCCCAACACCTGGAGAATGTCGTGAGGATTGGCCGAACCCTCCATCAGCGGCTCTCCCGCCCGCACGAAATCATTCTCGTGCACGTTTATATGTTTCCCCTTCTGGATGAGATATTCCTTCGGCTCTCCCACCTCCGGGGTGATAATCACCTTGCGCTTTCCCTTGATGTCCTTCCCGAAGCTGACGATTCCGTCTATCTCGCTGATAACGGAGAATTCCTTGGGCTTCCTGGCCTCGAACAGCTCCGCCACCCGGGGAAGCCCGCCGGTGATGTCCTTGGTCTTGGTGGTTTCCCGAGGGATCTTCGCTAGGATGTCCCCAGCCTCCAGATTCTCACCTTCGGAGACGATAATATTCGCGCCCACCGGCATGAAATATCTGGCCATGGCCGAGGAATCGGGCAGGGTCCTGGTTTTGCCCTGCTCATCCTTTATAGAGATGCGCGGCCGTGCGTCGGGATCCTTCGATTCCACGATAACCTTCCGGGAAAGGGACGTCACCGGGTCGAGCTGCTCCTGCATGGTGATTCCCTCCAGCACATCGCCGAACTTGACGATGCCCGGCACCTCGGTGAGGATCGGGATTGTATAGGGATCCCATTCGGCGACCAACTGACCGGCTCTCACTTCATCGCCGTCCGCGATGATAACCCGGGAGCCGTAGATGACCGAATACCTCTCCCGCTCACGGCCGCTTTCGTCAAGAACCGCCAACTCTCCGTTTCGATTCATGACGATATACACACCATCCTTGTTCCTTACCACATGGAGGTTGTGATATTTGATCGTCCCGTCGTTTCTGGTTTCAAGAGTTGTCTGTTCGGCACGCCGTGACGCGGTCCCGCCGATATGGAAGGTTCTCATGGTCAACTGGGTGCCCGGCTCTCCGATGGACTGGGCGGCGATAACGCCGACGGCCTCTCCGATATTCACCTTCTTGCCCCGGGCAAGATCACGGCCGTAGCAGTTCGCGCAGATGCCCCACTTCGAGCGGCAGGTCAACACAGAGCGGGTCTTGACCTTTTCCAAACCCGCTTCCTCGATGCGCTCCACCAGGAATTCGTCAATCTCCTGGTTGGCCGAAACGATAACCTCGTCGGTGTAGGGATCCCGAATATCCTCCAGGGCGACTTTCCCCAGGATTCGATCTCCCAGGTGCTCAATGATCTCACCACCCTCCACCAGGGGGGTCACCTCTATGCCGTCCATGGTGCCGCAGTCTTCCTCGGAAATAATCATATCCTGGACGACATCCACCAGGCGCCGGGTGAGATATCCGGAGTTGGCGGTCTTGAGGGCCGTGTCCGCCAGACCCTTTCTGGCCCCGTGGGTGGAGATGAAGTACTGCAGAACCGTTAAACCCTCGCGAAAGTTCGCGGTGATGGGCGTTTCGAGGATCTCTCCCGAGGGCTTCGCCATTAGGCCCCGCATACCCGCCAGCTGGCGTATCTGCTGCTGGGATCCCCGGGAGCCGGAATCGACCATCATGTGAATGCTGTTAAAACCGGGTACGCGTTTTTCATTCCCCTCTTCGTCCACAACGACATCATAGGCCAGCTCGCCGGTCATCTCCCGGGCGACCTCCTCGGTCACATCGGCCCAGATGTCGATAACCTTGTTATATCGCTCGCCGTCGGTAATGAGGCCGTCGGTATACTGCTCCTCGACCATACGAACGTCTTCCCGGGCCTCGTTGATGAGATCCTCCTTGTTCACGGGAACCCGCATATCCTTGATGCTGATGGAAATCCCGGCCTCGGTGGCATAGCGATATCCCATATCCTTGAGCCTGTCGGAGAGGATAACGGTCTTTTTATCCCCCGCCAGCCGATAGCTCAGATCAACGAGCCGTCCCACCTGCTTCTTCGTCATGACCGCGTTCACATCCTTGAAGGGTATCTCCTTGGGCACGATTTCATACAGGATACAGCGTCCGACGGTGGTATCAACAAGCTCTCCGTCCACCCGCACCTTGATGCGGGCCTGGAGTTCGACCACGCCTGCGTCATAGGCCATGCGCACTTCATCGATATCAGCAAAAATCTTGTCCTCGCCCTTTGCTCCGGAGCGACTTCTGGTAATATAATACAGGCCGAGAACGATATCCTGGCTGGGGACGATAATCGGTTTTCCGCTGGCGGGGAGGAGTATGTTGTTGGTGCTCATCATCAGCACCCGCGCCTCCACCTGGGCCTCTATGGACAGGGGCACGTGCACCGCCATCTGGTCGCCGTCGAAATCCGCATTGAAGGACGTACAGACCAAGGGATGTAGCTGGATGGCCTTTCCCTCGATGAGGATCGGCTCAAACGCCTGGATGCCCAGGCGGTGAAGCGTCGGCGCGCGGTTCAGGAGCACCGGGTGCTCCCGGATGACCTCGTCGAGGATATCCCACACCTCCATCTTTTCCTTCTCCACCGCCTTCTTGGCGCTCTTGATGGTGGAGACGAATCCCTTGCTCTCAAGCTTCGCATAGATAAAGGGCTTAAAAAGCTCGACCGCCATTTTTTTCGGCAGACCGCACTGATGGAGCCGCAGCTCCGGACCAATGACGATGACCGATCGGCCCGAATAGTCGACGCGCTTGCCAAGAAGATTCTGTCGAAAACGCCCCTGCTTGCCCTTGAGCATATCGGAAAGCGATTTCAGGGGCCTCTTGTTCTGGCCGGTGATGGCCCGCCCGCGACGTCCGTTGTCGAATAGGGCGTCCACCGCCTCCTGGAGCATCCGCTTTTCGTTCTGGATGATGATATTGGGGGCGTTCAGCTCCTGCAGCCTCTTGAGCCTGTTGTTCCGGTTGATGACCCGGCGATACAGGTCGTTCAAATCCGAGGTGGCGAACCGCCCGCCGTCGAGGGGCACCAGGGGCCTTAAGTCCGGCGGGATGACCGGGATGCACTCCATGATCATCCATTCCGGGCGGTTGCCGGAATTGTAAAAGGCCTCGACCACCTTCAGCCTCTTGGCGATCTTCTTTCGCTTGGCCTCGGAGTTTGTGTCTTTCATCTCCAGGCGCAGGTCCTCCGCCAGCTTCGGCACGTCGATTCGCTTGAGGAGTTCCATGACGGCCTCGGCGCCGATGCCGAATTCCACGTCGCCGTATTTATCCCGCACCTTGTTGAGCTGATCGTCGGTCAATACGTCCCCAACCTGAAGGTTGCTCTCCTTCTGGTCCATCACCACATACGCCTCGAAATAGAGGATGCGCTCGAGGTCCTTCATGCTGATGTCCAGCACCGTGCCGATCCGCGAGGGAAGGCTCTTGAGAAACCAGATGTGTGTGACCGGTGTGGCGAGCTCGATGTGGCCGAGCCGCTCCCGCCGCACCTTGGACTGGATAACCTCCACGCCGCATTTTTCGCACACCACTCCGCGATGCTTCATGCGCTTGTACTTGCCGCAGTTGCACTCGTAATCCTTCGTGGGTCCGAAAATTTTGGCGCAAAACAGGCCGTCCCGCTCCGGTTTGAAGGTGCGGTAGTTGATGGTTTCCGGCTTCTTCACCTCGCCGTGGGACCACGATCGAATCTTTTCGGGGGACGCGATGGAAATACGCACCGCCTCGATATTGATCGGGTCTCTCGGCTTTTCAAAATAGCTGTATATATCGTCCAAAACTACACCTCACTGGTGAGATTAGTTGGCTTTAGCCTTCTCTTTGATTCGTCCCCGCTCCACAAGCTCCATATCCAGGCCCAGGCTCTGCATCTCCTTGACCAACACATTGAAGGATTCCGGAAGCCCCGGCTCCAGGTACTGCTCGTCCTTGACGATGGACTCGTACATGCGGTTCCTGCCGGTTACGTCGTCGGACTTGACGGTGAGGAATTCCTGGAGTGAATAGGCCGCTCCGTACGCCTCCATCGCCCACACCTCCATCTCTCCCAGTCGCTGCCCGCCGAACTGTGCCTTGCCGCCCAGCGGCTGCTGCGTGACCAGCGAATAGGGACCGATGGAGCGTGCGTGGATCTTGTCATCCACGAGATGGTGAAGCTTGAGCATGTACATGATGCCCACGGTCACCTTCTGGTGGAAGGGATTTCCGGTCCGTCCGTCATACAGGGTGGCCTGCCCGGACGCGGGAAGGCCGGCGAAGATGAGGGCGTCGGACACCTCCTGCTCCACCGCGCCGTCGAACACCGGCGTGGACACGAACACCCCGTCCTGAAACTTCATGGCGACATTCCTCACCTCGTCATCGGTCAGGTCGTCGACATACTCCTTCAGGCTTCCCAGGCTGAAGACGCCCTTGAGGCGCTCCCTGAGGACCTTGGGGGAATAATTTTGATTCAGCATCTCGTCGATCTGCTGCCCCATCTTTCGGGCAGCCCATCCCAGGTGTGTCTCCAGGATCTGTCCCACATTCATGCGGGAGGGGACCCCCAGGGGATTGAGCACGATCTCCACCGGTGTGCCGTCTTCCATATAGGGCATGTCTTCCTCCGGGAGGATCCGGGAGAGCACCCCCTTGTTTCCGTGTCTTCCGGCCATTTTATCGCCCACCGAGAGCTTTCTCTTCATGGCAACGTAGACCTTCACCAGTTTGATCACGCCCGGGGGAAGCTCGTCGGCCTTGGTGACCTTGCTGATCTTCTCCCCAAAAATGATGCGTATTAGCTCTATCTGCTCGGATACCCCCTCGTATATCTGCGCCAGGTTTTCGGTGAATCCGTCGTCCCCCTTAATGGCGAGTGAGCGAAGGTCTTCGAAACCCAGGCCCTCGAAATCATCGGGAGACAGATTCGTACCCTTCTTGATGAGGACGTTTTTGTTTGCGTCCATCAGGTTCGACGCCAGCTTCTTGCCAATGACCAGATCCTTGATGCGCTCCAGCGCGCCACGTTTGACGATGCTGATCTCGTCATTCATGTCCTTGTTGAGCTTCTCCACCTCTTCATTTTCGATGGATTTGGTACGATCGTCCTTATCGACACCCTTCCGGGAGAAGACCTTGGCGCCGATGATGATTCCCTCGATGCCGGGGGGAACCCTGAGGGACGAGTCCCGCACATCCCCGGCCTTTTCACCGAAGATGGCCCGAAGCAGCTTTTCCTCCGGTGAGAGCTGCGTCTCCCCCTTGGGAGAAATCTTTCCGATGAGGATATCTCCCGGCTCCACCCACGCGCCGATCCTGATGATCCCTGAATCATCGAGGTTCTTCAGGGCCTCCTCACCCACATTGGGGATATCCCTGGTGATCTCCTCGGGGCCCAGTTTCGTGTCCCGGGCGACCATTTCGAATTCCTCGATATGAATCGAGGTGAAGCTGTCTTCCTTGACAACCTTCTCGCTGATGAGGATCGAATCCTCGAAATTGTACCCGCCCCAGGGCATGAACGCGACAATAATGTTCTTTCCCAGCCCCAGCTCGCCCTGATGTATCGCCGGTCCGTCGGCGATAATCTGTCCTTCGACGATCCGATCGCCCTTGTTGACGATGGGCTTCTGATTAATACAGGTGTTCTGGTTGGAACGCTGATACTTGATGAGATTATAAATATCAACGCCCGCGCCGTTTCCGCTTGTGCCGTCGGTCCTGACAATAATCCTGGAGGCGTCAACGCTCTCGACGATACCGGAGTTTTTCGCCACAACCGTCACCCCGCTGTCCCGGGCGACGATGCGCTCCATACCGGTGCCCACCAGGGGGGCCTCCGGCCGCATCAGCGGCACTGCCTGTCGCTGCATATTCGATCCCATGAGCGCCCGGTTGGCGTCGTCGTTCTCCAGAAACGGAATCAACGACGCCGCGACACTCACAAGCTGTTTGGGCGATACATCCATGTGGCTGATCTCTTCCGGGACGGACATGGTTGGCTCCCCGCCCTCCCGGACGTTGATGAGATCCCGCATGAAGGCGCCGTCATCGGCGATGGGTGCGTTGGCTTGGGCGATAATGCATTTTTCCTCGTCTAGGGCCGTCAGGTATTCTATCCGCTCGGTGGCCTTGCCCTCCACGACTTCGCGATAGGGCGTCTCAATGAAGCCGTAATCGTTCACCTGGGCGTAGGTGGAAAGAGACGCGATAAGACCGATATTCGGGCCTTCCGGGGTTTCGATCGGGCAGATGCGCCCGTAATGGGTATTGTGAACGTCCCGCACCTCAAATCCCGCCCGCTCCCGGGTCAGACCGCCCGGCCCCAAGGCCGACAGGCGACGCTTGTGCGTGATCTCGCTCAAGGGGTTTGTCTGGTCCATAAACTGAGACAGCTGTGAGGACCCGAAAAACTCCTTGATGACGGCGCTCACGGGCTTACTGTTAATCAGGTCGTGGGGCATGAGGGTTTCCACCTCCTGCAGGCTCATACGCTCCTTAATGGCTCGTTCCATCCGAACCAGGCCGATGCGAAACTGATTTTCCAGCAATTCACCCACCGCCCGCACCCGTCTGTTGCCCAGATGGTCGATGTCGTCGATGGCTCCGATCCCGTTTCTGAGATCAAACAGGTATTTTACCGAATAGAGGATGTCCTCTTTCTGCAGCACGCTCACATCAAGCGGTGTGGTGAGACCCAGCTTATAATTAAGTTTGAGGCGCCCCACATTCGACAGGTCATACCGCTCCGGATTGAAAAAGAGATTCTGAAACAGGTTTTGCGCCGTCTCCACGGTCGGAGGGTCACCGGGCCTGAGTCGCCGGTAGATTTCGATGATGGCATTGGTGGTATCGGAGATCTTGTCCGCCAGAAGCGTGTTCCGCATGGCCGACGAGACGTTTACGTCGTCGACAAAAAGCACATCGAATTCATGCACTCCCCGCTCCACGAGTGTCTTGAAGCGATCTTTCGTGATCTCCTCGTTGATATCCACCAGCACCTCGCCGGTCTCTTTGTCGACGATATCCCGCGCCGTGATCATGCCGAGAACCGACTCGGAGTTGATGGGGATCGACTCGATCCCCGCCTCCATCAGCCGTCGTACAATTGCCTTATTGAACTTCCTCCCCTTCTTTGCGATAACCTCATCGGTACCGGGGGCCGTGATGTCCTCCTGCACCTTTTGTCCGGGGAGATATTCGAAGGCCGGGATTTTTTTCCAGCCGGTTTCATCGAAAATGATCTTTTCGCTCTTATAGAAGAAATTCAGTATTTCCTCGACGGTGTATCCCAGGGCCTTGAGGAGAATGGTCGCCGGGAATTTTCTCCGGCGGTCTATCCGCACGTGGATGACGTCTCTGGGATCGAACTCGAAATCGAGCCAGGATCCCCGATAGGGGATGATGCGGCACGAATAGAGAAGCTTTCCCGACGAGTGGGTCTTTCCCTTGTCATGGTCGTAAAAAACACCGGGAGACCGATGGAGCTGGCTGACGACGACCCGTTCGGTGCCGTTGATGATGAAGCTCCCGTTATCGGTCATCATGGGGAGATCGCCGAAAAACACCTCCTGTTCCTTCACGTCGCGGATGCTCTTTGCGCCGGTTTCTTCATCCTTGTCCCACACCACCAGACGAACCGTCACCTTGAAGGGTGCGGCGTATGTCATGCCGCGCTGGTGACATTCGTTCACATCGTACTTCGGCTCGCCCAAAGAGCAACTGACATACTCAAGGGACGCCGTCTCGTTGAAATCCCAGATCGGAAATACACTCTTGAAGACGCTCTGAAGGCCTCCGCCTTCGATCACTTCCGAGGTTTCGTCAACCTTCAAAAAACGATCGTACGAACGCTTCTGTACCTGAATCAGGTTCGGGATGTTGATGATCTTTTTTATTTTCGAGAAATCAACCCGTTCCCAACTGTACTTTTTAGCCGATTCGGCCATAAGACACCCTCACTTTTTTGTGTCAGTGGACAGCAACGGATTTGTGTGTTGTCGTGGTTATGAAAAGATAAGACCCGGAATTCGGTAATGAGAGAATACTGTCTCAATTATATTATATTATTTCGTTATTGTTTAGTCCAATAGAGCGGTAAGCCGGCGGGGAGTCGCAGGAGTGACGGCCTTGCGCCTCCCCGCCGAAAAAAGGGAGACTCTATTTGATTTCCACCTTCGCGCCCATCTCTTCCAGCTTTTTCTTGATTTCCTCGGCCGTGTCCTTGGAAATCCCCTCTTTGACCGGCTTGGGCGCCGATTCGACCAGATCTTTCGCCTCTTTCAGACCCAGGGTCGTAAATTCGCGCACGACCTTGATGACCTGAATCTTCTTCTCTCCCGCCTCCTGGAGAATCACGTCAAATTCCGTTTTCTCCTCGGCGGGGGCCGCATCACCCGCTGCGGCGACGGGTCCCGCCGCAACGGCCACCGGGGCCTGAGCGGAGACGCCGAATTTATCCTCCAGCTCGCTGATAAGCTCGGACAGCTCCAGTACCGTCATGCTCTCGATAAATGCGATCACGTCATCTTTCGTGATCTTGGCGCTGGAGGTGCTTTTCTTTGCAGGAGCCTCTTTCGTCTCTTTCTTTTCAGTATCTTTTTTTTCTGTCTCTTTTTTTGCTTCAGCCATTTTTCATAACTCCTTATTCTGAATAACTTGGTTACCCGTTTTCCTTCGCATCCCGAATGGCAACCAGGGCGTACATGAATTTCCGAGTGACTCCGGCCATAACATTCACCAGACCGGAAGGCACCGCATTCATGGTTCCGAGTAATTTACCCAGAAGAACATCCCTGGTGGGCAGTTTCGCCATAGCCTCGATCTGATCGAAGGTGATACGGTTGCCTCTCAAAAGGCCTGTCTTGTATTCAAAGACGGGATGGTTTTTCGAGAAGTCCACAATCACCTTCGACGCCTCGACGGGATCCGACTCGGCGATAACCAAGCCGGTGGGCCCCACCAAGTCTTCGATGATCGGCGCAAGGTCGGTTCCTTCGGCGGCCAATTTCAAGAGATTATTCTTGACCACTCTGTACTCGACCCCCGCATTACGGAATCCCAATCGCATCGTATTCATCTGTTCGGCGGTCAATCCCCGATAATCGGTCAGAAACACCACCTGGGATTCAGCAAGCTTATGGCTCATGGCGGATACGAAGGCTTCTTTCATTTCTCTCTTCAAGATCGATACCTCCTTTTTCCGCCCCGGCCGTTTGCAGCGGCGCCGCTTTATGTGCGTACCTGGCGGGATACAATAGCTGAAGCGCTACCGGGCCAAAAAACCCATAGAATCAATATCCACAAGTTCCTTGTCTCGGCTGGCTCCGGTGTTCCCGGGATTTAGGCACGCGCGGCACACCAGCTGTCTTCGACAGGGGAGGCGTTCTCTCAAACGCCTGAATTATGTTGAATCTATTTATTATTACACTCGGCACTCTTCCCATCCCGGTATATGTGACATGTCACACAGAGACGGGAAAAAACCGTTTTCTTGCTCGTTTTTCTTGTCGCTTTTATTTCAGGAGATTCCGCACATAGACCGGGTCTACCTTGACTCCGGGGCCCATTGTCGTCGAGAGAGCAATCCCCTTGATATACGTTCCCTTGCTTGTGGACGGCTTGAGCTTGATCACCGTCTCGATAAGCGACATGATGTTGCCCTTGAGTTTTTCTGCCCCGAAAGAGACCTTCCCCACCGATACATGGAGTATTCCGTTCTTCTCGACACGGAAATCCACCCGGCCCGCCTTCATCTCATCGATCGCCCGCCCCACTTCGAAGGTCACGGTTCCAACCTTCGCGTTCGGCATCAGGCCCCTGGGTCCCAAGAGTTTTCCGACCTTGCTGACCTGCCCCATCAAATCAGGCGTGGAGATGGCCTTGTCAAAATCAAACCACCCCCCCTGAATCTTTTCAATGAGGTCCTCGGCGCCCACGTAATCCGCTCCGGCGTCCTTGGCCTCCTTTTCCTTTTCGCCCTTTGCAAAAACCAGGACGCGAACGGTTTTCCCGGTCCCGTAGGGAAGCGGGCACGCACCCCGCACCATCTGGTCGGAATGCCGGGGATTTACTCCCAGTCGTATGGCTATGTCCACGCTCTCGTCAAACTTCGCGATCGGACTCCCTGCGATTATATCCAGAGCTTCCTCCAGCGTATACCGTTTGGTGCTGTCTATCTTCGCCCTGATGGCGGAATACTTTTTCCCATGTTTCGGCATGTCGCTCTCCGATTTATGTGCTATTCAGACGAATACCGATGCCTCGGTTACTCGACGACATTAATTCCCATGCTGCGGGCCGTGCCCTCCACGATTTTCATCGCCCCTTCAATGTCCACCGCATTGAGGTCCGACATTTTCGTCCGGGCGATCTCCTCAACCTGCTTCTTGGTGACCTTTCCCACTTTTTCCTTGTCGGGCACGCCGCTCCCCTTCGCAATTCCCGCCGCCTTCTTGAGAAGTATCGCCGCCGGGGGCGTCTTTGTGATGAAGGAAAACGATCGATCCGCAAAGACGGTAATAACGACCGGGATAATCATCCCGGGCTGATTCTGGGTCTTTGCGTTAAATATCTTGCAAAACTCCATAATGTTAACGCCGTGTTGTCCCAGCGCCGGGCCCACCGGGGGTGACGGGGTGGCCTGACCCGCCGGTATCTGCAACTTGATCTGACCGATGACTTTCTTGGCCATGTCTTCTCCTCTAACTGTCCTAGGCTAACCCTTTTTGACCTGAAAAAACTCCAATTCGACCGGAGTCGGCCTTCCAAAAATCGACACCATCACCTTTACCTTGCCCTTGTCCAAATATACTTCCTCGACATAGCCGGTGAACGTGGCGAACGGCCCGTCGGTTACGGTAACCGCGTCCCCCTTTTCAAAGGTGACCTTCGGTTTCGGCTTGACTGTTCCGTCCTCGATCTGGTTGACGATTTCGGACACCTCGCCGTCCGAGAGTGCCGGGGGATTTGTGCTGCCCCCGACGAATCCGGTCACCTTCGGGGTGTTTTTTACGATATGCCAGGTTTCGTTGTTGAGTTCCATCTTCACCAGGATATAGCCGGGAAAAAACTTGCGGGTTGAAGTCCGTTTTTCTCCCTTTACCATTTCGACGACCTTTTCAGACGGAATGAGCACCTCGGTGATTTCCTCCTCCTTGCTCATCGCCTTTACCCTGCTTTCCAGGGCCGTTTTCGCCGTCTGTTCATATCCTGAATAGGTATGAACGATATACCATTTAAGAGCCATATCCTGTATATACTGAAAGCGGTGCGACGGAAAGAGGCGCCACTTTCGTTCCTCCTTGAGTATACGGCCGAAGAGAGCGGCCTTCTTTTCCGTATCGTGTATGCCGATCCGTAGAGACGAAAAGAAAGGTAATGCTGCCTGAGTCTTTTTCACGCCCAACACCGCAAGCCGTATAAGCCGATTATTGCAACAACAATCGGCTGAAACGGGATCTCTCTTGAATGATATGCCTGCGTGAGAAAAAGAAAACGGAAAAAGCCGCTTTTTCGCCCAACGGCGTAAAATATATATCCGTCACCCATGTACGCCGACAATCGCGCCCCCCCCCATTTCCGAAAGGACATTCGGCGAGGGAAACGTCTCGACATCGAACCATGATATGATGAAGATCAGCTCAGCAGCATCTCCACGATACGTTGAAGCAAGAGGTCCACTCCTCCCAGGAAAAACGCGATGATAAACGTGGTTATCAATACGATAGCCGTTGATGCAAGCGTCTCTTTCCTGGTCGGCCAGGTTACTTTCTTCGTCTCAACGCGCACTTCCCTCAGGAACTGCGCGGTCTTCTGAAAAAAGGTAGTATCGTTCTTTTCGCTCATATACTGTATTTTCTAAAGGATCGGCCCATGTCATTCCTGATACAAACCGCCTCCTTGGTTTCTGGCAGGCCAGGAGGGATTCGAACCCCCATCACCCGGATTTGGAGTCCGGTGCTCTAGCCGTTGGAGCTACTGGCCTTTACTTTGTCTCTTTATGCAGCGTGTGCGACCTGCAGAAACGACAATATTTCTTAAACTCGAGCTTGTCCGGTGTGCGCTTTTTGTTCTTCGTCGTAGTGTAGTTTCTCCGCTTACACTCGGAACAGGCAAGTGTGATTATATCCCTCATAATACGGTGTTCCCCGGTCTATTCCGTTATTTCGCTGATAACACCGGCGCCGACGGTACGGCCGCCCTCGCGAATGGCGAACCGAAGCTCCTTCTCCATC